>JADGFG010000214.1 GCA_016743995.1 Kangiellaceae bacterium
TTTTTTTAGCTAATTATTTTGTTTTTTCTTGTGATTTTATCCATCCGGTAATCGTTTTTGCCATCCAGATATTTTCGTTTTGAATTCCATTTCTTAAAAATAGAGTGTTATTTTGTCTTTTGAACTGATTTTTCCATAA
This sequence comes from Kangiellaceae bacterium, assembly GCA_016743995.1. Taxonomy (GTDB): domain Bacteria; phylum Pseudomonadota; class Gammaproteobacteria; order Enterobacterales; family Kangiellaceae; genus Aliikangiella. The sequence goes on from JADGFG010000214.1 coordinate 140, forward strand.
TTTCTGATTCTCCATATTCATAAAAGAGGAAGAGGGATCCTGAATGGAAATAAATGTATAAACAGGGAGAGATTGATTCTGAAAACCGGATTTCAGGTCTTTTGATAGATTTGCAGGTTGTTGCGGATCAATTAGTACAATTTGTGTTAGTTCGTTGGCATTTTTTATTCCGTCCAATATCCAATAGCCAGCATTCTGGTTTGCTACAAGTACAATATTATTTGACGGGGTAGCGTTTTGTATTAACTGAGTGACTAAGTGGTTTACAAATTGTTGGTATTCGTCTGAGCTGCTATAAAAGTGTGACTTTTTCGTTGGTTCAGACGAAACGGTTGGTTTTTCCTTTTTATTACTCGATTTTTCTTTCGAATCCTCTGTTTTAGTAACCTGATTGTTATCAGCGCCCTCGGTTGGATTGCTTTTGGCTTTAGTCGCTTGCATATCAGCCTTTGCATCTGGAAAATCTTCAATTGGCATATTGGGAATTAAAACTTGCCAGCCCAGATTGGCAAATTGTTTTGCCAGAGGGCGTACTATACGAGGGTGGTCAGCATTTTCTCCCTGAGCATGAAAAAGTAATAGACTACCTCGATACAATTTCCCTTTTGCTTCATGTTGCAGTATTAGTGTTTTATCGTTGTTTAGTTCTAGCCAGTAAGCCTTATTTGCGCTATTGGTTAACTGTAAAGTTGGTAAGTGAGTGCCAAATTCTGGTTTCTGTCTTTCTTCTACTATTTTTTTTTCGTTATCGGCTTCTATTGTTGTTTTTTCAGCAGCGTTAATTTGGTAGCAGCCAAATAGAATTAAACAGAGCGTCACAGCCACATTGTTCATATAGTAGCTATAAAGGTTGGCCTGTCTAAAAAAGCTCATACTGATCACCCAGAAAGATGTAATGCTTAAGTATGGCACAATTCTACAAATGACATTCATTCTCAGGTTAATAGTATTTTGACTAACCTGGTATTAGAAATTAAACCAAATTGGAGGAATAGTGATTCAGGTTGAAACAGAAAATACCAGATAAATGGCTGAATAAAGAAAATACGATGAATTTATTCGATAGCTTCAAATTAAACAGCATTTTTCTGCTCTGTTCAAACCCCATTAATTTATAGGTTACGTTAGTAATGTATGCCGGTAGGGTTTGTTTAAATCTTAATTAAAGATAGCGGGTGGCAGGAACGCTTGAGTATTGGATCTCTTATTAATTTCTGATGCCAGCTGTTTTAATCAAAGAGTGAGCGCTGAACTAAGACAGGTCTGTTGAGTGTGGTTACGTGAATTGCTCACGATAATGTGGATGCTATAGCTAATAGAAAAGGCGTAGCTGAGTGAATATTTGTTAGTTGTTTGTATAAAAGAGTGTCGTGCTATTGTTGATTTCTGGCTTGATATTAACAGATGGTTGGTTTTATTCAGGATGTCAGAGGGTGCTCAGGTGTTGCTATTGGAAAAAGCGGTTAGTTGAATTACAAAATTAATGTTGCAAATAAACATAAACTGGCGTTCACTAGCGCCATGAAATTGAATGATAGTGATGAACAACTGATGCTTTTATACGTTGCTGGCAACGTAGCCGCTTTTGAACGCTTGTATCAGAAACACAAAGGAGCCCTTTATCGGTTTTGTTTGCGTCAGTTACGCCGTAAAGTAAGAGCTGAAGAGTGTTTTCAGGAAGTCTGGATAAAGTTGATTAATAGTAGAGAGAATTATCAACCTTCAGCTTTGTTTACGACTTATTTATATCGAATTGCTCAAAACCATGTGATAGATATTCTTAGAAAAGATAAAAAATTACTGCAGGAAACTGAGCTGGATGAAGAGGTTGATTATTATGATATGGCTCAATCAGATATGGTTGAAGAGTTAATTGCTGAAGATAAGGTTAAAAAATTGAGACTGGCAATTGAAAGCCTGCCTGCAGAGCAGAAAACTGCAATGCTATTAAAAGTTGATGCAGGAATGTCATTAGAGGCAATCGGTGATGTATTGAATTGTGGTCGAGAAACAGTAAAAAGCAGGCTGCGTTATGCGACAGCAAAATTAAAAGTCTGCCTGGAGACAAATGATGAAACATGCTGAACATGAAATAGATCGGGTATTTGATGAAAAGCTAGAGGCGCTTTATCAAGAAAGTGCAAGGGAGAAGCCTGCGGCTCATATTGATAAGTGGATAATTGCTGCAGCACACCGTGAGACAGCAAATACAGAGAATAAAAAAGGTAATGTTAATAGTTGGATAAATCGGTTCAGATTGCCTGTATCGATTGCTGCGACGTTTATATTTGCAGCCTTCTCTACACATTTTTTCTGGCCGAAAGCGGTTAGAACTTTACCTGGTACTGTTTCAGTACCAGTAAAAACAGAGGATTCAGTAAAAACAGAAGGTTCAGTAAAAACAGAAGGTTCAGTAAAAGAAGAGAACTTATTAAAGGAATATACAGAAACTCGGCTGTTGCATAAAGAAGGATTAGTCGATAAAGACGAGCGTGCAGTGAAAGATAAAATAACTGGTAAAAAGAAAGGCTTTAGTCAAGATAAACGGGCTGATAAAGCTGACGTTAGAAGTCAAGGTGCTACGGGGTCAGGTGAGCTGCCTTTGAAGGATAATGTATCAGGTAAAAATATCTCTAAAACGCAATATTTAAATCAAAAAGAGTGGCAGAAAAAAATTAGAACGTTATTTAAAAAAGGGGAGACTCAATTAGCTCAAGAAGAACTGGCACGTTTCAAACAGCGTTATCCTAACGCTATTATTAATGAAAAATGAGATATTTTTAGTTTGAAGTTGATCTGTGTCATGTGATGCAGTTGACTATTTATAATGTTTTCTGCACAAATACCAATAACTTTTACTTGCTTACTTTTCTCTCATCTTATAGTCTCGTTGTATCAGGACGGAATTGCCTTGTATCTATTTTTTAGATGAGTCTGAATGATAAGGCGATACTACATAAGAATAAAACTTCTCTCCTTCCTGTAATTTAAAATAAAAACGGTTAATTCGTTACATAATAATGATGGAGAACTCAATGGGTAATCGACGCAAATTACTTGCGAGTCTGGCTGCGCTATTAAGTTTCATTCTTAGTGGTGTTGTAAGCGCAAGTGCTGAGTTAAATATGCGTCCGGGAGTGACAGAGACAAGCCAGTCGGCTTACGACCTGCATATGATGGTTATATGGGTTATGACAGGCGTTGCGGTTGTTGTCTTCGGACTTATGTTTTATTCTTTTATTTTTCACCGAAAATCAAAACATCCAAAGCCTGCTACCTGGTCTCATAGCACTAAGCTAGAGTTTGTCTGGACAATTATTCCTTTTGTTATTCTTACCGCTTTGTCTGTACCCGCCGTTAAGTTGTTGATAAAAATGGAGGATGCTTCTAAGCCTGATATGACCATACAGGTCACGGGTTCACAGTGGAAATGGCACTATAAATATTTGAATGAGGGGATTCAGTTCTATAGCAATCTGGCGACTCCTCGCTCTCAGTTTGATGAGGTTGGTAAAGAAGGTGAAACGAAAGGTGAAAATTATTTGTTAGAAGTTGATAACGAACTGGTCATTCCTGTGAACAAAAAAGTTCGTTTGTTAGTGACTGCCGATGATGTGATTCATTCGTGGTGGGTACCTGAACTTGCTGTTAAAAAAGATGCGATTCCTGGCTTTATTAATGAAACCTGGACAAAGGTTTTAGAAGTTGGAACTTATCGAGGTCAATGTACCGAGTTATGCGGGAAAGACCATGGTTTTATGCCCGTTGTGGTGAAAGTTGTATCAGAGAGCGACTACAAAACGTGGGTTGAAAATAAAAATAGAGAGAGAATTGTTGCTGAGAAAGCTGCCGCAGAGGCCGCAGCAAAGTCATGGGATATGAGTAAACTCATGGCGCTGGGTGAAAAAACTTATAAAGATAAATGTGCAGTTTGTCATAAAGAGGATGGTACCGGAACACCGCCAGTATTTCCCGGGTTAAAAGATAGTGCTATTGCTCTGGGTCCAGTTCGTGAGCATATCGAGATTGTCGTTAACGGTAAAGCTGGAACCGGAATGCAGGCTTTTGGTTCACAATTGACTGATGCAGAACTTGCCGCTGTTATTACTTATGAGCGTAATGCCTGGGGTAATGATAAAGGTGACAAAGTTCAACCCGCAGAAATTCAGGCTTTTAAAGCCGGTAACTAACAGGAGTCGATCTAATGAGTGATCATCATCCAACCGGCATTAAACGCTGGTTATATACTACAAATCATAAAGATATTGGCACAATGTACTTGTGGTTTTCGTTTGTTATGTTTCTTGTTGGTGGAGCGATGGCGATGGTTATTCGCGCAGAGTTGTATCAGCCGGGATTACAATTTGTACAACCAGACTTTTTTAACCAGATGACAACGATGCATGGTCTGATAATGGTGTTTGGTGCGGTAATGCCTAGCATGGTTGGCCTAGCGAACTGGTTGATTCCCATGATGATTGGTGCGCCGGACATGGCATTGCCACGAATGAACAACTGGAGTTTCTGGATTCTGCCTTTCGCATTTACATTATTAATTTCATCTTTATTTATGGAAGGTGGAGCGCCTAATTTTGGCTGGACTTTTTACGCGCCTTTATCGACGACCTACGGACCTCCAAGCACAGACTTTTTTATACTGGGTGTTCATATGATGGGGATTTCTTCAATCATGGGGGCTATTAATGTCATAGTGACTGTTTTTAACATGCGTGCACCTGGAATGACTTTGATGAAAATGCCATTATTTGTCTGGACCTGGGTTATTACTGCATTCTTGTTAATTATGGTTATGCCTGTACTTGCGGGTACTGTCACTATGATGTTGACTGACCGGCATTTTGGAACAGACTTTTTTAATGCTGCTGGTGGTGGAGATCCGGTGATGTTTCAGCATATCTTCTGGTTTTTTGGGCATCCGGAAGTATACATCATGATATTACCCGCATTTGGTGTGGTATCAGAAATCATTCCTGCGTTTTCACGTAAAAAATTATTTGGTTATTCGTCGATGGTTTATGCGACGGCTTCGATTGCTCTGCTATCCTTTATTGTATGGGCCCACCATATGTTCGCAACAGGAATGCCTGTGGCAGGAGAGCTTTTCTTTATGATTGCAACAATGTTGATAGCAGTACCTACTGGAGTTAAAGTCTTTAACTGGGTCGCTACTATGTGGCGGGGTTCTCTTACATTTGAAACGCCGATGTTATTTTCGATAGCTTTTGTCATTCTTTTTACTATCGGCGGTTTTTCTGGCGTTATGTTAGCGATGGCGCCCGTTGATTTTCAGTATCATGATACCTATTTTGTTGTTGCTCATTTTCATTATGTACTTTTCCCAGGTGCTATTTTTGGAACAACAGCGGCGGTCTATTACTGGCTGCCTAAGTGGACAGGAAAAATGTACAACGAAAAAATGGGACAACTTCATTTCTGGCTCTCTATGATATTTGTTAATTTAACATTCTTCCCCATGCATTTTAGTGGTCTGGCGGGTATGCCGCGACGTATACCTGATTACAACATGATGTTCTCGGATTTTAATATGCTGGCCAGCATTGGTGCATTTGGTCTGGGGCTCAGTCAGTTACTTTTTCTCTTTATTGTTATTAAGACAATTCGAAGTGGTAAAAAAGCGGAAAATAAACAATGGGAAGGAGCGGCAGGTCTTGAGTGGGACCAGATGGATACGCCGGCCCCTTACCATACTTTTAGCACACCTCCCAAGGTTAGCTAGAAGGTATTATGGAAGGTCTGTTTAATATGAATACTTTATTTAATACGAAAGTTAATTATTTAAAAGGTTATTGTTAACCGGTATGAAAGAACAGGTAAAAAAAGATTCAAATCAGCAGCTGGTTGGTAAGTTACTTGCCATTGTTGCTGGTATGTTCTTTTTTGCGTTTGCTTTAATACCACTTTACGATGTTTTTTGTGATATCACAGGTATTAATGGTAAAACTAAAGGAAAAGCGCTATACCCTGCATCCAGAATTGATTTAAAGCGAGAAGTGACCGTTGAGTTTCTGACTAATATTAATCGAGGAATGCCCTGGGAATTTAAGTCGATGACCACTTCAATAAAAGTACATCCCGGGGAGCTAAACGAAGTGAAATTTTATGCACGGAATCGCTCTCAAAAAGATATTGTTGGTCAGTCTATTCCAAGTGTTTCTCCCGGAGAAGGAGCTTTGTACCTTAATAAAACAGAGTGTTTTTGCTTTGATCAACAGCGACTGGCTGCTGGTGAAGAGATCGAAATGCCAATGAAATTTTATATTGATCCTGATCTCCCTGAAGATATTACTATTTTAACCTTATCTTATCAGTTATTTAATGTTACTGAAGCGGTGAAAGCCTCGGTTGGTGAAACTCGGTAAGGTGATTTTATTCATCCGTATGGAGGAAAAAAATGAGTACTGAAACAGAAGAGAAGTATGAGCATTATTATGTTCCCGAACAAAGTCCATGGCCAATAGTTGGTGCTATCGGCTTATTTTTACTGGCGTTTGGTGGTGCAAACTTCATTCAGCAAACGACTGGAAAGTACAATAATGAAGGCAGTATGGGCTGGCTGATTTTTGTTATTGGTCTGGGCATTATGGTGTTTATGGTATGGAACTGGTGGAAAGATGCAATTAATGAATCAATGCAGGGATTATATAGCTCGCAAATGGATCGTTCTTTCAGACAAGGGATGTTATGGTTTATTTCATCAGAAGTTATGTTCTTTGCAGCATTTTTTGGTGGGTTGTATTACGCGCGTCAGATTGTAATGCCCTGGCTTGGTGGGGAAGGTAATAATGCGATGACTCATGCATTGTTATGGCCCGACTTTGTTCCACAATGGCCAATGACCAATATGCCCAATGGTGAAACCACAACTGGAATGGGCGCCTGGGGTTTACCAGCAATTAATACTGCCATTTTATTAACCAGTTCATGGACACTCACAATAGCACATCATGCCCTGAAAGAAGGCAACCGAAATACATTGCTAAATTATACGGTCATTACCGCTGTGCTGGGGATTATTTTTATTGGCCTGCAGGCGTTGGAGTATCATCATGC
>JADGFG010000215.1 GCA_016743995.1 Kangiellaceae bacterium
ATATATAACTGGTATTTTGTTGAAATGACTATTATTCAAACAATCAGTTTAAACAAAACTAGCTAAAGACTATCGGACAATTGTAATAACACACTACAAACATCTCAGATATCAACAAAAAGGTTCTTTTAATGGAATTTAATGTAAAAAGTGGCAACCCGGAAAAACAACGTAGCGCTTGTGTTGTTGTTGGCGTTTTTGAGTCTAGAAAACTCTCTGGTATGGGAGAGCAACTGGATGAAGTCAGTAACAGCTACCTGAGTAATATTTTACGACGAGGCGATCTGGAAGGAAAACTGGGTCAGACCCTGCTCTTACATAATGTCCCTAATACCTTATCTGATCGAGTCTTATTAGTCGGTTGTGGTAAAGAACGAGAGTTTGGAGATAAACAATATAAAAAAATAATCTCTAAAATGATTACAACCTTGAACGAAACAGGTTCAATGGAAGCGGTCTGCTTTTTGAGCGAACTTAATGTCAGAGGACGTGATACTCGCTGGAAAGTAAGACAAGCAGTAGAATCAGCACAAGATACCCTGTATTCCTTCGAAGAATTTAAAAGTAAGACTGACGCCACACGGCGCCCTTTAAGACGATTAACGTTTAATGTCACCACGCGCAAAGAACTTGCTCCCGGTGAACGAGCCATTGAGGAAGGTCTGGCAATAGCGTCAGGCTCTCATAAAGCCAAAGATCTCGCTAACCTTCCACCTAATATAGCAAACCCCAGTTATCTTGCCGAAGAAGCCAAAGCACTGGCAATTGAAAATGACAAAGTAGATTGTGAAGTCCTTGACGAGTCTGAACTGGAAAATATGGGTATGGGTGCCTTCGTTGCCGTCGCCAGGGGCTCTGACACACCAGCCAAGCTAATCACTTTAAAATACAATGGTGCAAAAACTGAAGATAAACCCATTGTTCTGGTAGGAAAAGGAATCACATTTGACAGTGGTGGTATTTCTTTAAAACCTGGCGAACAGATGGATGAAATGAAATACGACATGGGCGGTGCTGCTGGCGTTTTTGGTGCTTTTATTGCGATAACTCAACTACAACTGAATGTTAACCTGGTTGTTGTTATTGCTGCAGCCGAGAATATGCCCGGAGGGAAAGCTTCTCGTCCCGGTGACATTGTGACAACCTTGTCGGGTCAGACTGTTGAAATACTCAATACCGATGCTGAAGGCCGACTTGTTTTATGTGATGCCTTAACTTATGTTGATAAATTTGAACCTGATGTTGTTATTGATGTCGCAACACTAACTGGCGCCTGCATCATAGCATTAGGAAATCAGGCTTCGGGTTTAATGAGCAACCATAATCCACTGGCACATGACCTGCTCAATGCTGGCGAGCACTGTGGAGACAGAGCGTGGCGTTTGCCAATATGGGATGAATACCAGAGCCAGTTAGATTCTAACTTTGCAGATATGTCGAACCTGGGCGGCCGACCCGCAGGCTCAATTACTGCTGCCTGCTTTTTGTCTCGGTTCACAAAAAAATATCACTGGGCTCATCTTGATATTGCAGGAACAGCCTGGAAATCAGGTAAAGATAAAGGTGCTACCGGACGACCCGTACCTTTATTAACTCAGTATATAATGAATCGTTGCGAAAGCCAGGCGGGACGGTAAATTTATAAAACCTTAATGGTTAACATAATTTTATATGTCTGTATCAAAACTCCAATAACCAAAACTTGAAAATAAATGACTCAAATAGAATTTTATTCCGTTGAATCAGAAAAAAATAAAACGCCTTACGCCCATCTGTGTGAGGTAGTAAAGCGCGCCTATCGCAAAGGCCAGAAAGTCTATGTTCACTCTGAGAATAAATCGCAGGCTGAAAAAATTGACGAAATGCTATGGACCCTGGATACAAAAAGCTTTATTCCACACCAGTTAGCTGACGAAGATCCTGATACCATTCCACCTGTGGAAATAGGTTATGGTCAGGAACCAGGAATCAGGCCAGACGTTTTAATTAACCTGGCTAGTGAAGTCCCTCTGTTTTTTAGCCGCTTTAAATGGGTGTTTGAATACGCTTATGGCGATGAGGACAATAAAGAAAAAGCCAGAGAAAGGTTTCGCTTCTACAGAGAGCGCGGTTATCCACTTAACCACAGAAAAGTTTAAGCAGCTAAATCATTGAGTTTAATATTTTCAACCTTTTTAATTTTAAGAAATAACTGAGTCATTAATCATGGATAAATCCTATACCCCCCAGAATATCGAACAAAAATGGTATAAAAACTGGGAAGATAACGACTACTTTAAGGCAAGTGGCAACGGCGATCCCTACTGCATTTTAATTCCGCCGCCCAATGTTACGGGTAGTTTACATATGGGTCACGCTTTTCAGCATACCATCATGGATTTATTAACCCGTTATCACCGAATGAAAGGTGACGATACATTATGGCAGTGCGGTACCGATCACGCGGGTATCGCTACTCAAATGGTTGTTGAACGACTATTAAATGCCGAAGGAAAAAAACGAACCGATTTCACTCGTGAAGAGTTTGTTAAAAAAGTCTGGGACTGGAAAGAAACATCTGGGGGAACCATTTCAAGCCAGATGCGGCGTCTTGGTGACTCTCCGGACTGGCAACGTGAAGCTTTTACCATGAACGACGACTTATCCGAAGCAGTTAAAGAAGTTTTTGTACAGCTTTTTGATGAAAATCTTATTTATCGTGGGAAGCGTCTGGTCAACTGGGATCCCAAGTTTCAATCTGCTATCTCCGATCTGGAAGTTGAAAATCATGATGAAAAAGGATTTTTATGGCATCTTAGATATCCGCTGGCGGATGGTGTAAAAACTTCTGAAGGAAAAGATTATCTGGTAGTTGCTACCACCCGGCCTGAGACTATGCTGGGAGATAGCGCCGTTGCCGTTCACCCTGAAGACGAACGTTATAAAGATCTGATAGGTCAGTCAATTTTACTTCCGCTAGTAAACCGCAAAGTTCCAATTGTTGCTGATGATTATGTAGACAAAGAATTTGGTACCGGGTGTGTGAAAATTACACCAGCTCACGACTTTAATGATTATGAAATGGGCAAGCGGCACGATTTACCATTGATTAATATCCTGTCTCCCGTAGCAGCAATATTAAGTGAAGCCGAAGTTTATAATGTTGCCGGCCATCCGATAGACAGTGTTGATACCGAGTTACCAGAAAAATATGCAGGGCTCGATCGTTTTAAAGCTCGAAAACAAATTGTCGAAGATTTTGAATCACTAAAATTGCTTGAAAAGATTGATGATCATGCTCTCAAAGTACCTCGTGGTGACAGAAGCCATGTTGTTATAGAGCCTTTACTCACCGATCAATGGTATGTGGCTGTTGAATCTCTGGCAAAGCCCTCAATAGAAGCCGTAAAAAATGGTGATATTAAATTTATTCCGGAAAACTGGGACAAAACTTATTATCACTGGATGGATAACATTCAAGACTGGTGTATCAGTCGCCAACTCTGGTGGGGACACCGAATTCCGGCCTGGTACGATGAACAGGGTAAAGTTTATGTTGCGCGGAATGAAGAAGAAGCCCGTCAGAAATATCAACTAAAAGAAGACGTTATTTTACGTCAGGATAACGATGTACTGGACACCTGGTTCTCTTCTGCGCTCTGGCCTTTTGCAACAATGGGTTGGCCTCATGACTCTGAAGAACTGGAAAAATTTGTTCCTTCCAGTGTACTCGTTACCGGTTTCGATATTATTTTCTTCTGGGTAGCCAGAATGATTATGATGACCTTAAAATTTACCGGCAAAGCTCCTTTTAAGGAAATTTACATTACCGGACTCATTCGCGATGAAAATGGCGATAAAATGTCAAAGTCTAAAGGCAACGTTCTGGATCCTATCGATCTGATTGATGGCATTGAGCTGGAACCACTGGTAGTAAAACGTACCAATGGCATGATGAACCCCAAAGATGCAGAAAAAATTACCAAACGTACTCGTAAACAGTATGTCGATGGTATTGAAAGCTATGGTACCGATGCCTTAAGAATTACTTTTTGTGCGTTGGCATCTACCAGTCGTGACATTAACTTTGACCTAGGTCGTGTAGAAGGCTATCGAAATTATTGTAACAAACTCTGGAACGCTGCTCGCTATGTATTAATGAACACTGAAAACGAAGATTGCGGTAAAGATAATACTGACCTCGAGCTCAGCATTGCTGATCGCTGGATTATCAGTAAACTCCAAGTCGCCATTACTGCATTTGAAAAACACGTTAGCGAATATCGATTCGATTTAGCCACTCAGGCACTTTACGAATTTAGCCGTAATGATTATTGCGACTGGTATCTGGAGCTATCAAAACCGATTCTTTATGGTGATTCAGCCAACGAGCGTCAAAAGCGTGGTACAAGGCATACGCTGGTCAATGTGCTGGAAAACATGATGCGTCTGCTCCACCCGATGATTCCTTTTATTACCGAAGAAATCTGGCAGCGAATCTCACCAATGGTTAACACCACCACTAATTCTATAATGGTTGCCCCCTTCCCTCAGTTTAGTGAGTCTTTATGCGATCAAAAAGCATTAGATGATCTTAAATGGTTACAAGCATTAATTGTAGGGATCAGAAATATTCGCGGAGAACTGAATATCTCACCAGCAAAACCCATTAATGCGATTCTGAAAAATACTAACACTAACGACCAGAGATGTTTACAGGAATATAGTGATTTTATTTCCGCATTGACTAAACTGGACTCAATAGAAATAGCTGGAGACAAGGTTCCACCTTCAGCAACTGCACTAGCAGGTGAAATGGAAGTACTTGTACCACTGGCCGGTTTAATTAATGTCGACGCAGAACTGGAACGTCTGAACAAAGAAATCGATAAACTGGAAAAAGATGCAAAACGACTTTCAGGAAAACTGTCTAATGCAAAATTTGTTGATAGAGCGCCAGCCGATGTTGTAGCAAAGGAAAAGGATAAACTGGCTCAGGCTGAATCAGCGATTACAAAACTGGTAGAACAAAAAGAACAACTTAAAAACCTTTAGAACCAGGAGCCTGACAATAAAAGTTGCTATTTTTTGTCAGGCTCTAAATATTTCAAGGACTGAATATTTCCAGTTCAATGTTTTTTTGATTCCTGTTATTTACCGTTCAGCAAAACCTTTCTAAAGTTAACCTTTCTAAAACAAATCTCGTCAAATTAATACATCGAAAATAATTGCTGGTAACTTCGCATATCGATGTTTCATGCAAAAAAATTAACGCCATAGAATTAAGATAGATGCGCTCGTTTTTGACTGTGCCCGCAGCTCTACATTATCTCGGCCTTAATTTCAGAGTTATAAAACATGTAATAAGCTGTAATAGCAATTCCAACTCATCAAATCTAATCTAATCTATAACAACTAAATAACGATTCAGGTTATCACTTCTTTATAGCGGAACCAGGTATCGTATTTAGCATGCCATTCACTTAAACCCGTTTTAAGAGGTATTACACTATGTATTATCAAAAAACACTTATAAGTACATTTATTTTTTTATTAATGTTTAGCGGAAGTGCTTTTTCAGCAAGTAATCACATTTATAGTGCGCTAAGTTGCATCTATAAAACACCGCATTTAAGTAGTAGCTATAACTACGATGGTACTTTAATGAATACATCATCCAGTCTTGCAAGAGTTTATTGTCCCGTCAACCGAAATCAAACTCTCAGTCGTGCAGGAATTAAAAGTGCCTGGATCAGTGTAAAAGCTCAACATGGAACAGAAAACATCAAATGCTGGATTATGCGGAACCGTCCATCAGGCGAAAATTATTCATCAACCTGGATAAAGGGAGAAACCAGACGTTCGACTCCTATCTGGGTTCCCATTGATTTTGGGGCATTAAGCGAGTCTTACAGGAAAACCAGTTATACAATACAATGCAACCTGCCAGCCGTTGATAATAACAAGCAATCTGGTGTAGGCAGCTATCACATAGAAGAAGCATAAAAGAAAATAACTCCTGTGCATCGATGTATTCATTATCTGAAACTCGATGCGCTTTTTTTAATGAAACCAGAGAGTATTATAATGAATATTGTGCTATCAAAAATCAATCATTACTTCTTTTTTACTTTTCTATCGATTTTATTGAGTGCTGTCATAGTTTATCAGGCTTTGTCCGCAGGCAATAAAAATGAGCAAGATCGTTTTGAGCAAACCCAATTAGATTTGGCTGAAAAAATCAAAGTACAAAGTGTATTAAATAAGCGTTTTGAAGATATTGAAATAAAAATCCATTACGCACTAGAAAGACAGTCCACCCGTCCAATAACCAATAAACCTCAAATGGACAGTATTCAAAAAGACTTAAAGCTCCTTAGTGAAAAACTAAACGCCGCAATTTCTGATACCAGCTTAGATAACAATCTGGATAATAATTCTTTAGTATCGAACAATGAACAAAATGATATCTCTGATAAACAAAAGAACTATGAAATTGATATGAACAACATGGCTCGCTGGGATGGTTATCTTGCAGATAAAAATTCAGACCTGGAATGGCATGCAACTCAGACAGAACAGATTAACTCAGCATTCAACGATGAAGACCTCTCATTGCTTTCTTTACAAAACCATGAATGCGGTAGCTCTCTTTGTAAACTGGAGATAGCGTATGGCAATCAGGCATCGGAAGACCAGTTAAGTACACTCAAAGAAAAATTTCATTGGGCCTACTCCGGTTTTATGCGAACAGAAGGTGGTATAGCGACGGTTTACATGGCAAAAAAAAACTTCAATCTCAATTAAAATTCCTTTGCACAAACTTATTTATAGTCTCAACCAAGACAAGCCAGAATCATTCCCCCTCTGTTCTGGCTGCTTCCCAACCAATAATTGCAGATTTTCGTATTTCTCCCCAACGATAACCGCCGAGTTTACCCGTTTTCTGTATTACTCGATGACACGGAATCAGGTAAGCAATCGGATTTTTTCCTATAGCCGTACCAAGTGCCCTGGCAGAGTCCGGGCTTCCAGAATTTTTTGCAAGATTACCATAAGTCGTTAAAGCTCCCATTGGAATTTTAAGCAGGCTTTCCCAGACTTTAAGCTGAAAAGGTGTTCCAGCCAGGTGCAACTTTATTTTTTCAGGTTGTTGCCAGCCACAATGAAAAACCTGTAACGCACCCAGCTGAAAATGATCC
>JADGFG010000007.1 GCA_016743995.1 Kangiellaceae bacterium
ATTATATACTATCCAATGGATATAACTATTTTTCTTGTATATCATTCAACAGATTACAGTGATTATTTTGGGTATAACGGGAATTAAAGCGGTTTTGCTTTAATTTTTCCGGTGTTATCAAATTGCGTGGAGCTGGATTTTCCAGATTAACCCGGTTTTTGATAATCGTTGAATATTCATTCTTTTTAGCAAACTTAAAACGTTTAACCAGGAGACGTTTAGTGCAAAATGCAAGCAATCTGATCTGGATTGATCTGGAAATGACAGGTCTTGACCCAGACAAAGAACGAATAATTGAAATAGCTACGGTTGTTACTGATAAAAACCTAAATATTCTGGCTGAAGGGCCTGTGATGGCCGTAACGCAACCCGAATCATTATTGAATTCAATGGATGACTGGTGTACAACGCATCATGGCAATTCCGGGTTAACTCAGCGTGTGCTTGATAGTCAGATATCAGAAGTAGAGGCCGAGCGACAAACCCTTGATTTTTTAAAAAAATGGGTGCCCGAAGGTAAGTCGCCCATATGCGGTAACAGTATCGGTCAGGACCGCCGTTTTTTAGTGAGATATATGCCTCAATTACATCAGTATTTTCACTATCGGAATCTAGACGTAAGTTCTCTCAAAGAGCTTGTAGTCAGATGGAAACCTGCAATTTTGTCCGGTTTTGTCAAGCAGAACAAGCATCTTGCTCTTGACGATATTAAAGAATCTATAGAAGAGCTTGTTTATTATCGTGAGCATTTTATAAACCTGAAATGATGTGAAAGAGATTCAGATGAAATCACCTCTGTCAGGCCATAGTGAAACGCTTTATTCAGTGGCTCAAATTCGTAAAATCGAGCAAAAACAGGCGGAAAACAGTCAGACTTATTTATTGATGGAAGAAGCGGGTAAAGCTGCCTTTAAGCTGATGAAAAAAACCTGGCCAGACGCTCGTAAAGTACTGGTTTTGTCGGGAAGAGGGAATAATGGTGGCGATGGTTATGTTCTTGCAAGGCTGGCGACGCAAGAACGATATAAAGCCACTTTATGTCAGTTGAGTGCTGAGGACAAGATACAGGGAGATGCGTTAATAGCGTTAAACCGGTTACCCCATAGTGGGTTAAACAAGTGTTCCTGGTCTTCAGTGGATGTTGATGATTATGATGTGATTATTGACGCAATGTTAGGAACCGGAGTCAAAGGTGCGTTACGAGAACCCTATATAAAAATCATTGAGCAGGTGAATTGTTCAAAAACACCGGTTTTGTCTATTGATATACCCTCCGGCGTTGAGGCTGATTCCGGGTATGTTGATAGTATAGCGGTTAAGGCTCAGGTTACTGCAACATTTGTTGGTCATAAAAAAGGTTTGTTTACAGGTCAATCTTCCAATTTTACCGGGAAGGTCAGGCTGTTTCCTCTCGGGATTCAGCAAAAATGCTATCCCGATGAGAAAAGTTTGGTTATTGCTGAAAACTGGAACTCTATTAAGTCTCGTTTAAAACCCCGGCTTCCCGCTACCCACAAAGGAGATTATGGACATTGTCTGATAATAGGGGGAGCAAAGGGAATGACTGGTGCTGCTGTTCTGGCTGCATCTGCCGCCGCACGTACCGGTAGTGGTCTGGTTTCGGCGTATCTGCAAGATTACGCTGAAACCCTGATAACTGTCAGACCAGAAGTGATGGCTAAAAATGTCGCATTGGCGGCAATAAAGAGTCAGCTTGCTCAGTTGTCTCGGATAAGTGCTTTGGTCATTGGGCCGGGGTTGGGTCAGTCGGAATGGTCTGCTTGCTGGATGGATGGGCTCTATCACAGCGATTTTAATGTCGAGTTGCCTAAAGTGATAGATGCGGATGGGCTGAACTGGTTATCTCATTACCCCAATTTTGATACTCAGCGAATATTGACACCACACCCGGGTGAGGCTGGTCGTTTGTTGGGGATTTCAAGTGATGAAGTCAATCGTGACCGATTTGCAGCGAGCTACGCAATTGCCGAAAAATTTGGTGGGGTCTGTATTTTAAAAGGCTCGGGTACTATTATCAGCCAGGTTGGAAAACCGCAAATTGTTTGTCCTGTTGGAAATCCAGGAATGGCGTCGGGAGGAATGGGAGATGTTCTGTCAGGAATAGTGGGGGCTTTACTGGCTCAGGGCTTTTCTTTACTGGATGCTGCATTGCTGGGCGTTTGTCTACATGGAGAAGCGGGTGACAGAGTCGCAGGGCCTGATAAATTATACCGCGGTATGTTGGCCAGTGATCTGATTCAATTCCTGCCCTTACTAATGAACCCCCATCATAAAGCTACTTGAGTAATTTTGAATGAAGTATAAGCGTTGGTTTCTGGCTGATGAATGTTCAACTCTTGCCTTTGGGCGGAAGATAGCAGAACACTTGCCTGAAAAAGCTGTTATTTTTTTAAATGGGCCACTGGGTGCAGGTAAAACGACACTGGTTCGTGGAATTTTACTGGCTTCTGGACACAAAGGCAGCACTAAAAGTCCTACCTATACCTTAGTTGAACCTTATGAATTAGATAAGAGAACTTTTTATCATTTTGATCTTTATCGGCTAGGTGATCCGGAAGAGCTAGAGTACATGGGGATCCGGGATTATCTTGATCATGATGCTATTTGCCTGATTGAGTGGCCAGATAAAGGTGAGGGATATATAGCAAAACCAGATATTGTATTAGATTTGAGCTATGAAGCTTCAGCCAGAAGTATTAAACTTACCGTTGTCGGTACCGATATTGATGTTAACACCAGTATTTGTCAGACAGATAGCAGTAAGATGAGCTGGACCGATTCATTAATGTGGGCTTTAGATGCCAGTATTAAGGAATCGAATGAGCCAGAGCCAGGTGTTTAGCAGTAAAACTGTAAGGGGTTAAGTTGGTTAAAGTTGTATTAAATATTCTAAGTATTTTTCTGTTTTTCAACAGTTTTTCTGCTGTTGCTGGAACTGCCAATGTGAATGGTATTCGCTTCTGGCAGGATCCCGAGAAAACCCGGTTAGTTTTTGATGTTAGCAAGTCGGTTAAATATAATCTGTTTACCTTGAATAATCCTTATCGTCTGGTGATAGATATTACTGATGCTGCGTTAAAAACAAAGCTTGATAAAATAGATATACCGCCGAGATTAATAAAAAAGATTCGTTCCAGTCGCCAGAAGAATAAACTACGGCTAGTTATTGAATTAAAAAACAAAATTACAACTAAAGACTTTACGTTAAAACCATTTCAAAATTATGGGCACCGTTTAGTTGTCGATCTTCAGGATAGTGTAGGCAGAAAACAGGCCATAAAAACGGTCTCTTCTAGAACCCTGTCGAAAAACAGAGATATTATTATCGCGATAGATGCGGGTCATGGCGGGGAAGATCCTGGAGCATCCGGTAGGAAAAAAACCCGAGAGAAAAGTGTAACCCTTGCGGTAGCAAAACGTCTGGCGAAAATGATTGATGCTGAAAAGGGGATGAAAGCCGTTCTTACCAGAAAAGGTGACTATTATGTCAGTTTACGTAAAAGAACTGATATTGCCAGAAAAAATAAGGCTGATTTGTTTATTTCAATTCATGCCGATGCTTTTACCAATAAAAAAGTAAAAGGCGCATCGGTCTGGGTTTTATCTCCTCGAGGAGCCAGTTCAGAAATGGGGCGTTGGCTGGAACAAAAAGAGAAATTATCTGATTTAGCCGGGGGCGCTGATATATCACATAAAGATCCATTGGTTGCTGAAGTACTTCTGGATTTATCGATGCATTATTCTGTTGTATCAAGTATTCATGCTGCTGAAAAAGTTTATAAAGCGCTTAAATCAAAGTTACCAAAAATGCATAAAAGAAGTGTTCAGAAGGCTGCTTTTGTTGTTTTAAAAATGCCGGACATTCCCGCCATGTTGGTTGAAATGGCATTTATTTCAAATCCAACTGAAGAGAAACTGTTAAAAACAGCCCGGCAACAAAAGAAAATATCAAAAGCGATTTTGTCGGGTGTTAAGGCCTATTTTAAAGCAAATCCACCGGATGGAAGTTATTATGCCAGTCAGGCAACAATACGGTCTTATCGAGTTCAATCCGGTGATACGTTATCAGGAATTGCACAAACATTTGGTGTCTCAATAAAAAGCATAAAATCTTCTAACCGACTAAAATCGAGTGTTTTAAAAGTGGGTCAAACTTTAACCATACCTAAGGCATAAGCTTTGTCAGAGTCAGTGTTAGAATCAGACATCAGTCGAATTAAGTTACTTGATAATCGCCTGGCGAATCAAATTGCTGCGGGAGAGGTTGTAGAACGCCCCTCATCCGTTGTTAAAGAGCTTGTTGAAAATAGTATTGATGCAGGTGCCAGCCGAATTGAAGTTGATATAGAGCGAGGTGGTACCAGGCTTATTCGAATTACCGATGATGGTAAGGGGATTCATAAGAGCGATCTGGAGTTGGCGTTAACCCGCCATGCGACCAGTAAAATTCATTCAGCAGAAGATTTGGTTAATATTCGTTCGTTAGGATTTCGAGGAGAGGCGCTGGCGAGTATTGGTGCTGTATCGCGATTAACCCTGACCAGCAAAGCGAAAGATTCTGAGCTGGCCTGGCAAGCAGTGGCTCATGGCAGAGACATGAGCGTTGAAGTATCGCCCGCAGCAGCTATTCAGGGGACTCGGATAGAAGTTGCTGATCTATTTTTTAATACACCAGCAAGACAAAAGTTTTTACGTACCGAAAAAACTGAATTTAATCATATTGAAGAAATCTTTAAACGCCATGCATTAGCGAATTTTCAAATTGCTTTTTTGCTGAAACATAATCATAAGGTGGTTAAACGAGTTCCCGCGAGCGGGGAAAAATCACAATTTTTAAAACGAGTTGCCACTATTTGTGGAAAACCATTTGCTGATCATGCAGTGGCATTTGAGTGTCAGCACGAAATTGTCAGGTTATGGGGTTGGTTAGGAAAACCAGATTTCCATCGTAGTGAGTCGGATATTCAATATGTTTTTGTGAATGGTCGCCCGGTTAAAGATAAAACCCTCAATCATGCTATTCGACAAGCTTATGATGGTTTATTGCCTCCAGGACGGATGGCGACTTTTGTGATTTATCTGGAGCTGGACCCTTGTCAGGTTGATGTGAATGTACATCCTACAAAACATGAAGTAAGATTTAGTCAGCAGAGGCTGGTGCACGATTTATTGGCAAAAAGTGTTAAGGAGACGCTGGAATCGTGTGAAGTCAATCAACTGTTTGAACATTCAATTGATGAAGGCTCAGAGTTTAGTCGTGTTAGTTATCGAGAAATATCCGAGCAACAAAATATTCGTCCAGAAATAAAAGAAGCTGCTGCTCGACTGAGTGCTTCCGAAAAAACGGTTGATAATGATCTGGCAACGCTGTCTTTAGTTGGCGCTTCTGATAGAGCGGAGTCGGAAGTTAGAGAATACCCTTCAACAAATTCGGCCGCGGGTCATGTTTCTAACAGCTATAGAAGGCCTGTTAAACAAGTTTATTCATCATCATTAATCAGTCAGGTAGCGCAACAGTTTGTTTCAGAGCAGGAAACTCAGGAAAATGGCGACCAGTTATTGTTTAAAGTGGATAATAATTATTGGATTCAGCTCGTCGAAAAAAGAGTTTATGTAATTGATATCACTTTGCTTTGTCGAGATTACATTCTGAAGCTGCTCGATGGTGAGGTTACAGCTAATTCCAGAGCCTTGTTGTTTCCACAAGTTTTGTCTCTTGACAGTAGTGTTCTCGAAGATTGTTCTGTGCATCAGGCATTCAGACGTCTGGGGTTTGATTATTCTTCGGTTTCTTCAAGTCAGATTGAAATTAAGAAAGTACCAGAATGGATGCAGGAGCTGGAAAATTCTGTTATTTTTAGTGGCTTGCCAGAATGGCTTATTGTTATTCAAAAGCAGTTATCAGGTGTAAAATTTGCTGCAGATATTAGTGCGCTTTTTGTTACATTTTCAGATTCTCTTGTCGGTTTTTTGTGCAAAGAAATGAAATCATACCTGATGGGCTCTGGTGCCTGCAAAATCATTGAGAGCCAGTTTCTGGCAAAACTGTTTGATGAAAATTAATCGACCTGATCTTCCTGTAGTCTTTTTGATGGGGCCGACTGCCAGCGGCAAGACTGCGTTGGCGATAGAGTTATACCAGACTGATAAATTTGAAATTATCAGTGTTGATTCCGCTATGGTTTATCAGCAGATGAATATTGGTAGCGCAAAGCCAACACCGGAAGAGCTGGCTCTGGCACCGCATTACCTGATTGATTTTGTGGATCCTGCGAAGGCTTATTCTGCGTCTCAATTTGTGGAAGATGCTATCACGTTAATTAATAACATTCATTCCCGCGGTAAGACTCCGTTATTAGCCGGCGGAACCATGCTGTACTTTAAGGCACTAAGGGATGGGCTTGCTGATTTGCCTGGCGCAAATCCAGAAGTTAGAGCTGCACTTCAATTAAAGCTGGATGAGACTGGCATTGAGTCGCTACATACTGAGCTAAGTAAAGTTGATGCAACAACGGCGGCAAGACTACACATGACCGACACACAGCGAATCTTGCGTGCGCTCGAAGTTTACCAGTTATCTGGTAAACCATTATCACAATGGCATGCTGAGCAATCTCTTCAGGCGTTGCCAAATCCATTATTATCAATTGCGTTAGCACCTGCAGACCGAGGCGTATTACATCAACGAATTGAAACAAGATTTAAGTTGATGATGGAAATGGGATTTCTGCAAGAAGTCACGGCGCTTTTTGCAAGAGAAGATCTCAGTCTGAATTGTTCATCAATGAAATCAGTGGGTTACCGGCAGATCTGGCAATATCTTTGCGGAGAGCTTACACAGGATGAAGCGGTTGAGAGGGCGGTTATAGCTACCAGGCAACTGGCCAAAAGACAATATACGTGGCTGCGAAGCTGGCAAAATGCGGAGTGGTACGATCCTCTGGATGAACTTCAACGTGAACAGGCAAAACAGAGAATTCTAAATTTTGCTGTTATCAGGTAATTAACAGGCATTATTTTTCATTCTCGTGAGTTTTTTTTCAATTAACATCTTAATCATGGCAGCTTTCCAGGTCACTAGCAGATCTCTCTGTTCTGGAATGACAATAACTGACACAAATCAGGGTGATTGACGGTTATTTTAAAGGTGCATTCTAAGGTATACTCTTTTTTCACTTTATTGATAAGAATTATTCAATGCAACGCGCTCAACATCTGCTGGAAACTACTTTTGGCTATCAGTCATTTCGTTTAAATCAACAACAAATTATCGAGGCGTTGCTGGCTGGACAAGATGTGCTTACTCTGATGCCAACTGGTGGAGGGAAATCGCTCTGTTATCAGATCCCTGCCCTGGTGAGAGAGGGAACTGGCGTGGTTGTTTCCCCCCTGATTGCACTAATGCAGGATCAGGTTGATGCGCTTGCGCAGTTGGACATTAAGGCTGCTTTTTTGAATTCGACTTTGAGTTTTCAAGAAGTCCGTCAGATAGAGCAGCAATTGCTAAATGGGGATATTGACATTCTTTATGTCGCACCAGAGCGTATCATGTTGCCCCAATGTCTGAATTTATTGAAGCAGATAAAAATTAGTCTATTTGCAATTGATGAGGCACATTGCGTTTCTCAATGGGGTCATGATTTCAGGCCCGATTACCAGCAACTGTCAATTTTACACGAGCAATTTCCATCTGTGCCACGAATCGCCCTGACTGCAACGGCTGATCAAAGGACACGTAAAGAAATTATCAGTCAGCTGAATTTACATCAGGCAGTTACCTTTGTTAATAGTTTTGACAGGCCTAACATTTTATATTCGATTAATGACGGGCAAAATAGTCGAGAAAAATTATGGCGATTTATTGAGCAAAAACATGCTCGGAATGCTGGTATTGTTTATTGTCTGTCTCGTAAAAAGGTAGAGGCTGTTGCTGAGTGGCTTCAAAAGAAAGGACGAATAGCGTTACCTTATCATGCGGGATTGAAAGCTGAATTGCGCCAGTCACATCAACAAAGGTTTTTGCGTGAGTCGGGCGTGATTATTGTGGCAACGATAGCGTTTGGAATGGGAATTGATAAACCAGATGTCCGTTTTGTTGCTCATTTGAGTTTGCCTAAAAGTATTGAGGCTTATTACCAGGAAACAGGCCGGGCCGGGCGTGATGGAGAACCTGCCGATGCCTGGATGGCTTATGGTTTACAAGATGTTATTACGCTCCGACAAATGATGCAGCAAAGTGATGCAGATGAAAATTATAAAATCATTTCGCAACAAAAACTGGATGCAATGTTAGGGCTATGCGAATTAATCAGCTGTCGTCGTCAGGTTATTCTGGCCTATTTTGATGAGGCTTCTGGTCAGGCATGTGGTCATTGTGATAATTGTATAAAACCACCAGAAACCTGGGATGCGACCGTAGAAGCACAGAAAGCTCTTTCTTGTATCTACCGAACGGGTCAGAGGTTTGGTGTTGCTTATGTGACTGATGTGTTATGTGGTAAAGAGGATTCCAGAATCAGTAATAATGGGCATCACCAACTTTCAACATTTGGCCTGGGGCGCGAGCTGTCAGTTGCTCAGTGGAGAAGTTTGTTTCGCCAGTTAATAGCACAAGGATTGCTCGTTGTTGATCATGATAACTTTGGAGCACTGAAGCTTTGTGAAAAGAGTCGTCCGCTGTTAAAAGGCGCTGAAACGCTTTATGCCAGAAAACTGATCAAACAGAGCGCGTCACAAAAAGTGGACAAAAAGCAAATGGTTTCCTGGAATCAGCCTCTTTTAGACTCTTTGAAAAAATTACGCAGAGAGCTTGCTGATACTCAAGGCGTACCGCCCTACGTAATATTTCATGATTCGACGCTGATTCAAATGGTTGAACTCAGGCCCGCCAATCCCCAACAGCTGCAAAAAATTAGTGGTGTAGGAGAGAAAAAGTTAGCTCATTATGGTGAAGAGTTTCTGGCGATAATTAACGCACATCCGCTACCAGAAGGTATCAGTCAGCGCCTGAGTGGTACCGTGAACGAGTCACTATTATTATTATCGGAAGATAACACGGTTTCTCAAGTTGCCAGTTTGCGTAATTTAAAGGAAACTACGATATACTCTCATCTGGCTGAGGGGATTTCTGCGGGAATGGTTGATCCCCTGGTTGCCTTATCTATTGATGAAAAGGAGTACCGTTTAATTGCGCAGACTTTTTCCGCATTTTCAGGAGAATCGACAGGTCGACTGAAACAGGTTTTTGAGGCATTAGATGAAAAGTATCACTATGGGATATTGCGTTGTGTTGCTGCTACAGAGGCGAAATGTGATGAAATATAAGTTTTACTTGTGAGCTGTCTATCAAGTATATTAAAATAACAATGAAACATTAATATTTGTGACTCACCTGACGAATTGTTATACAGAGTTGAATTATTCTTGCACTATCCTTATTAATATACTGCCGCTATTTTCATTAGTGCTGTCAGTTTTATTATTTAGCAGAAGTTAATAAACGGTGCTAAAATTAGCGTCAAAGCAAGGAATAAGGGCGTTTTGTTTGTAAGCACTAGCTTAATACAGAACGAAATGGAATCGCTGATGTCATGATATAGTGCTAACGAGGTATATCATTTCATTGAGTGTTTTTGTTAAAGTAATGCTTATTTCAGTCTGCAGGCTTTTCAAGAACTATAATTAAAGAGACTTAAACTACATACAGATGGTCTCATGATAAAAAAAATAAGGAGACAATTATGTCAAAGGGGCAATCATTACAAGACCCTTATTTAAATGCACTACGTCGTGAACGTGTGCCCGTTTCAATCTTTCTGGTTAATGGTATTAAACTTCAGGGGCAGATCGAATCATTTGATCAGTTTGTCGTGTTGTTAAAAAATACCGTCAGTCAGATGGTGTATAAACATGCGATTTCTACCGTTGTGCCATCCCGAAATGTTAAGTTACCGCATTCTGGAGAAGAAGAAAATAATGACGGCGGTGGAACAGATAGTACTGGTAATTTTTAGTTGTAGTACTTTGATAAACGACTTTTCAATAGTCGGTAATTTGATTAGATACGTCTGTTAAGAAACTAACCTGGTTTGATCTTATGTATTAAACCGGGTTTTTTGCTTACCCAGATTTCTAGCTATGATTGGTTTTCAAAATGGTTTCCACACTCATTAATTGACATATTGTGCCTCGATTTATCGGCTGATTTGATGAATTTGTTACCAGATGAATCAGAAGAACATAAGAGATTATTTATTTGTTTGATAGACATGCTGGCGGTGAAAACGCCATTTTAGTTCATATAGAGTTTCACGATTCTCATAATGCTGAAGATAAAAACGAGTTTGTAGAACTGGTCGTTTCTGCAGGACTGCAAATCAAAGATATTGTTGGAGGAAGTCGCTCTTCACCGCATCCTCGATATTTTATCGGAACTGGTAAAGCTGATGAAATTGCTTTACTGGTTAAAGAAAAACAGGCTGATGTTGTACTGTTTAATCATCGGTTGTCTCCAGCACAAGAGCGGAACCTGGAAAGTCTGGTAGAGTGCCGCGTGATTGATCGTACAGGGCTTATTCTGGACATTTTCGCTCAACGTGCACAGACTCATGAAGGAAAACTGCAAGTTGAACTGGCGCAACTGAATCACTTGTCCACCCGGCTGGTTCGAGGCTGGACTCATCTGGAGCGACAAAAAGGCGGAATTGGGTTAAGAGGTCCGGGTGAAACTCAATTAGAAACCGATCGTAGACTATTAAGAGAAAGAATAAAATCGATTAAAGGCCGCCTGGCTCGAGTTGAAAAGCAAAGAGAGCAAAGCAGACGTTCTCGAAAGCGCGGAAAATTACCTACAATTGCCCTGGTTGGGTATACCAATGCCGGAAAATCGACCTTATTCAACTATATAACTCAGGCGGGAGTCTACGCAGCTGATCAGCTTTTTGCTACGCTTGATCCTACTCATCGAAAAATACAGCTGGTTGCAGGTCAGGATGCCATTTTATCGGATACTGTCGGGTTTATTCGTCATTTACCTCATGATCTGGTTGCGGCGTTTAAGGCGACATTGCAAGAAAGTCGTCAGGCAGACATTTTGTTACATATTGTAGATGCTTCCGATGAGAGAAGAGAGGACAATATTGAGCAGGTCAACGAAGTACTTGAAGCTATTGGGGCTGCTGATATAAAAACGATTGAGGTTTTTAATAAAATAGATCGTATAGAACACTTAAAAGCAAGAATGGAGCCTCTTTCTTCTGATAGCGTCGAGCGAGTATGGTGCTCTGCAAAAACTGGAGAAGGCCTTGAACTTTTGAAACAGACGGTTTGCCATTTATTACAAATTCGGTGGTTGTACTTGAAATTAGAACTTTCGCCACAAGATTTAAATTTTCGTAGTGAATTCTTTCGCCTGAATGTTGTTGAAAGTGAAGAATCACTGGAAAATGGCCATATTATTCTAAATATTAAGATTAATGAGAATGACTGGCGACATATTTGTAGAAAGTCGGAAGGTAAAATAGAGTCCTGTATTATAGAAAACTAATTAATAGCAATTTTTTGTTCTGACTGATGAAATGAGAGGTTATTCAAACTTCTGTTTAGTTTTTTGTTTTAGAGCGGTTGAACGATAAAATATTATAGTCAATATATGCTTTGCCTATGAGGTTTTTGAACGTAATGTGCTGGCCTCGGCATAATGTCACATATTATAAAGATTGCAATGCTGCAAGGGGCTCCTTAAAATAGCCTCTATGTAAAGTTATACAATGAGTTGATTGGTTGTTTTATGCGTAGTGCCAGGTTAGTGTGGAAAATGTTTTATGCTAAATTTGTACTGACCCTGATTAACGTTTAATTTTGTTAAATTATCAGAAAATAAATATTGGAGATAAACATGCCTTGGAATGAGCCAGGTAAGAATGGTGGTGATAAAGATCCCTGGGGAAACCGAAATAAACAAAATGGTCCGCCAGATCTTGATGAAATGTTAAAAAAAATTGGTGGAATATTCGGTGGTGGTAAAGGTAATAACAATAAAAGTGGCAGTGCTGGTGGTTTTCTGGCCATTGGACTTGTCGCACTGTTTGGGCTCTGGGCTTTTGCGGGTGTGTATACCGTAAATGAAGCAGAGAGTGGTGTTGTTTTAAGGTTTGGTAAGTATCAGACGACTGTAGGACCTGGTTTAGGCTGGAGAATATGGGGGATTGAGAACATCTATAAGGTTAATACGAATGAATTATTGCAGGCCCGCGTTGATGGTCGCATGTTAACTAAAGATATTAATATTGTTGATGTGGAAATAGGACTTCAGTACCGAATTATTGATCCTGAAGATTATCTGTTTAATTTGAGTGATCCCAAGCAAGCTCTGGTACAGGCTACTGAAAGTGCCTTAAGGCAGGTACTGGGCGATAATGAAGTTGATGCCGTATTGACTACGGAAAAAGAGCGTATCAGAAATGATATGGAAAAAGAACTTAAGTCGATTCTGGAAGATTATAATAGCGGTATTATGATCGAGACCGTAACCCTGGAAAAAGCATTACCCCCAAGGCAGGTTAATGATGCCTTTGAAGAGGTCAATAGAGCGGAGCAGGATGCTAAACGTGTTGTTCAGGATGCGACTGCGTATAGTAATAGAGAATTGCCTCTGGCTGAAGCTGAAGCTGAAAAAATCAGGCTGGAAGCGGACGCCTACAAAGTGGAGGCGATAGCTCGTGCTCGCGGTGAAGTTGCTCGGTTTGAAAAACTGCTGCCACAATATATGGCAGCCCCGGTAGTCACTCGTCAGCGGCTTTATCTGGAAACTGTAGAGCAGGTAATGTCTAATACAACAAAAGTAATGGTTGATGTTGATGGTAGTAATAACATGTTATACATTCCACTGGATCAAATTATGAATAAAAAATCAGTACGAGGAGATAAATAATGAATACTAAAGCTCCTTTTATTGCTTTTGCCGTTATACTCAGTATTTTTATTCTGTCTGACTCCGTGTTTGTTATTAATCAGACAGAAAGAGCTTTGAAATTACGATTTGGTAAGGTTCTAAGAGATACTGCCGATTTGCCGGTAACTTATGAACCTGGTTTACATTTTAAAACCCCTTTTGTTGAAAAAGTGATTATGCTGGACGCTCGAGTTCAGACTATGGATGGTTCCCCAAATGTATTTACAACATCAGATAAACAGTTTTTAGATGTTGATACTTACGTGCAGTGGAAAGTAAAAGATTTTTCTCAGTTTTACTTACGAACTCGTGGTCGTTTTATTGAAGCTGAAAGTGTGCTTGAGCGTCTGGTTGATAATGGTTTACGCGATCAATTTGGCCAGAGAACTTTAATTGAAGCCGTTGCTGGTCAGCGTGAGCAGCTAATGGTAGATATTCGAGATGATGTTAATTCCCGCGTTCCAGATTATGGGATTGAAGTGGTCGATATTCGTGTTAAAAAAGTCAATTATACGAATGAGGTATTGCCGAATGTTTATAACCAGATTATCTCTGAGCGAACGGCAACAGCTGAAGAACGCCGAAGTAAAGGGGTAAAAGAAGGTAACATCATAAAAGCAACCACAGATGCTACGGTAAAGAAAATCAAAGCGGAAGCAGATCAATACTCCAGAACGACCCGTGGTGACGCAGATGCTGAGTCAGCGCAAATTTATGCAAAGACATACAATAAAAATACTGAGTTTTACGCTTTTTTGAGAAGTCTTGATGCTTACCGCGCTTCATTCAATAGTAAAGATGATGTTATGGTGATAAAACCAGATAGTGAATTTTTTAAATATATGAAAAACGCTAAAGGCAAATAAGAAGTTGCTGGATTAATCTGGACTAATATTGAAGAAAGAAAGGCAGTCATTTGGCTGCCTTTTTTGTGTAATGAGAGACGTAAAATGAGTGAGTTATGGGCTGCAATGGCTATCGCGATTATTTTTGAAGGAATGATGCCTTTTATTTCACCGAAATCATGGCGAGAAACAATTCTTAAAATGGCCCGTTTACCTGATCACAAAATTAGAATAATTGGAATAACGGCAATGATTGTTGGTTTAATATTATTAACCCTGTCACGCTAACCTGTTGAATTTATAGAAAACTCTACCTGTTTGAACTAAAAACTATAAAATATCGATAAAATAAGCGGTATTTTGTTTCTGATGAGAGTAAAATGCCCGGTTTCCTTTGAAGGCATCTTGAAAGAATCCAGATATGTCAAAGAATGTAGTCGTGTTAGGCACCCAATGGGGTGATGAAGGTAAAGGCAAGATCGTTGATTTATTAACTGATCGAGTGAGTGCCGTTGTACGTTATCAGGGCGGGCATAATGCTGGCCATACGTTGGTAATTGATGGTAAAAAAACAGTTTTGCATTTAATTCCCTCAGGTATATTAAGAGAAGGGGTTAAATGTCTGATTGGAAATGGGGTTGTTTTATCCCCTGCCGCTTTAAAAGCTGAGATGGATATGTTGGAGTCCAATGGGGTTCCAGTAAGAGAGCGATTAAGGATCAGCGCTGCCTGCACCTTGATTTTACCTTATCATATCGCGTTAGATCAGGCTCGAGAAGCTGCTAAGTCTGGTGATAAGAAAATAGGTACTACCGGACGTGGTATTGGTCCTGCTTATGAAGATAAAGTTGCTCGCAGAGGTTTACGAGTTGATGATTTGTTTTACCCTGAGCGTCTAAGAGAAAAGTTAACAGAAGTTCTGGAATATCACAACTTTGTACTGACTCAATTTTTTAAGCAGGAAGCTATAGCGTTTGAAAAAGTTTATCAGGAATGTCTTGAGTTTGCGGAGCTTCTACGAGGATTGATTGAAGATGTGCCTGAGCTGTTACACCAGGCGAGATCAGATAATGAATCACTATTATTTGAAGGGGCTCAGGGAACATTGCTGGATATTGATCATGGTACTTTCCCTTTTGTTACGTCTTCAAATACAACCGCTGGCGGAACCGCTACAGGTTCTGGCTTTGGCCCTTTGTATCTGGATTATGTATTAGGTATTACTAAAGCCTATACAACCAGAGTTGGAGGAGGACCATTTCCAACGGAGCTTTTTGATGAGGTTGGTGAGCGTCTGGGAGAAAAAGGTCATGAGTTTGGCGCAACAACAGGTCGTCGTCGTCGATGTGGTTGGTTAGATGCGGTTGCATTAAAACGAGCGATTCAGGTTAATAGTGTTACTGGAATATGCTTAACCAAGCTGGATGTTCTTGATGGGCTGAAAACAGTAAAAATATGTGTGAGTTATACCTGTCCGGAGAAAGGGGCGTTAACTACGACTCCTGTAGGCGCAGAAGGCTTTGCACAGGTTAAGCCTGATTATATAGAAATGCCTGGCTGGACTGAGTCTACGTTTGGTGTCCAAAATTGGGACGAGCTACCAGAGAATGCAAAGGCATTTGTAGCAAAAATTGAAGCATTAGTCGGGGTGCCAGTTGATATTGTTTCAACAGGACCTGATAGAGTAGAAACAATTACTCGTCGAGATCCTTTCAAAGATTAAGTTCTTAAATTTTTAAATTTATCAGGTATTTAAAAGGCTGCAAACTTGCAGCCTTTTTTTATTGTTACAACATTTTGCTAAAATTGATGTTCAGCGTTAAATTCTTATTTCTTCTATTTCTTCTCCTTTCCAAATTGTGAGTTAATTCACAAAACACTGAGTTCAAAACGCATGCAATAAGCCGTCGGCAAGATGCAGCATGTTTATTTGATTTTTTATTACATGTACGTAATTAGATTTATTGTTAGGGTCGGGTCATTGCATTTGTGCTGCTGGGCGGCGGGCAATGTTTTTTTAGTGTTTTTGTTTGGGTTTTATGGGTTGTTGTCTGTTTTTAAATAAGGCAGGGAGGTGTTTGTTTTTTTTTGTATTTACATGCACATGTTTTTTGGAATTAGCTTGAAAAGTGATTTTTAATTAATTGGTACGCAGTTTTATTATTTTTCTTCTTTTTTTGCTTGCCGAGTTAGTTTTTGTTTTTTTCTGGTTGTAAATATTCCCACTTCCAATCTATTTACAGAGGTTAATAAAGTTGATAAAAATATCAAAGGGAAAGGAAGTTGTATGTTTGTCAGTAATGTAAACCCCATATATTATTAAATTAATAATAAAAATTAAATATAAAACCTGGCTGCAATTTTTTCTGATATTAATGTCGCCATAACTTTTTTTGGCAGGGTTGTTATTTTTGAAAAAAATTGAAAAGCTATCTTAATTTACAGGTAAGCTCATGTTAAAAAAAACACTGATTACTGCAATGGCCATTACGATGCCATTGAGTATAAATCTGGCTAACGCAAATCAACCACAGGGTATTAGTTGTGGTACTGAAGATGCAATGCAAAAACTGTATGCTGAAAATCCTTCATCGGTTCAGGAAGCTGCGTCTTTAGAATTGATGACCGTTGGTAATAACCATACTCGTTTATTACCTTCTACAACGAATACTATTTCCATGCAGAGCTCTTCAGCACAGAGCGTTTCTGCAATGCTGGCTGCAAACCCAACTTATGTGATCCCCGTGGTCTTTCATGTTTATGGTACAAGCCACAATGGTAAAGCCGTTGATGATGCAGTCATCATTGATGCGTTAAGAAAAACCAATGAAGATTTTCAAGGTTTAGCCAATGATTTTAATTCAATCATTCCTGAGTTTAGTGGCGTTAAAGATACGTTAAATATTGAATTCAGATTAGCAAAAAAATCACCAAATGGTTCTGCAACAACGGGTATCGTTTATCATGCAAGTGCCTGTGGCGCCGGCAATTATAGTGACAGTAATGTTGCTACTGACAACTGGAATAACTATAAATATATGAATGTTTACATTCAGAATGATTTATATTGTAATGGTTCAACGACTAATTCTGGTGTGGCATGGTATCCCGATACGTACATGTCTGATCAGGGGATTGCTCGTGTTGCTTACAATGGTGCTTATTTAGGTTATAACACCAGTGAAAACTTCCGCTCGGTATTAACTCATGAGTTTGGTCATTACCTGAATCTGATTCATACTTTTGAAGGCGGTTGTAGCGCTTCAAATGAAAACTATTGTTCGTCAACTGGTGATGAGATCTGTGATACACCACAAGTTGATCATAGTGGTTTGCAGGGGGCAGCTAATTGCATGGGGCAAATTACAAACTGGCAGAATTTCATGCATTACTCTGATCAGTATGCCATGTTTACTTATAATCAGGTTTCTCGAATGATCAATGCGCTGAACGGTGGCGCAAGAAATACCTTGTGGACTCAGGCCAACCTGATTGATACAGGAACCGATGGCGGAACAACGCCTAGCAACCAGAGTCCTGTTGCGGTAGCTAATGGACCTTATTCTGGTTCAACGAGTTCTGCAATCAGCTTTAGCAGCAGTGGTTCAAATGATCCTGATGGAACTATTAGTAGTTACAGTTGGAATTTTGGTGACGGTACTTCAAGTTCAAGTGCTAACCCAACACATAGTTATAGTGCATCAGGTAGTTATACTGTGACATTAACGGTTACTGACAATAAAGGAGCCACAGGTTCCGATACAGCTACAGTGAGTATTTCTGGTACGGGCAATGGGTTAAGCAATGGTGTTACGGTTAGCGGTTTATCTGCTAATACAGGCGCTTCATTAAACTATTATATCGATGTACCTTCTGGAGCGACTGATTTACAGGTGAGTATCAGTGGTGGTAGTGGTGATGCAGATTTGTATACTCAATTTAATGCTCAACCTACTGATAATAGTTATAGCTGCCGTCCTTATGCTGGTGGTAATAATGAAAACTGTAATGAGCCAAACCCTTCTGCTGGTCGCTGGCATGTAAGAGTTAAAGCTTATAGTTCTTTCTCTGGTCTGAGTCTGGTAGCCAGTTATACAAATGGTAGTGGTGGCAATATTGCTCCAACAGCCGTTGTTAACGGACCTTATACTGGTGATACAGGTGCTAATATCAGCTTCTCAAGCTCAGGTTCTAATGATACAGACGGTACTGTCACCGACTATAGCTGGAGTTTTGGCGATGGCTCATCAAGCACCAGCGCTAATCCTGTACATGCTTATAGCTCTCAGGGAACTTATTCTGTGACTTTAACGGTGACTGATAATGGTGGAAAAACTGCCAGCGCGACAACGACTGCAACTGTTGCCGGTGGACCTCCTACACAGGGTATTCCTGATGCTTGTGCAAGTCAGGCGGCTGTTGATTATGTTCAACTACATAGTGCTACACCGCTTTGTGTGACTGCTGGTAATGGTGATACGCTTTATTTCTACTTCTATAACGATGGTTATACATCAGCTACCATTCGTACAGGGCATGGTTCTGGTGATGCAACCTTATATTACAGTAGTACTGGATGGCCGACTTCTTCTCAATATGAGCAGGTTTCGAGTAATTCTGGTAATATTGAGCTGATAACGATCAATAACCTGCCTGGTGGCTGGAACTATGTTTCTGTTACGGGTAATCATAGTGGTTTAAGCCTGATGTTAGAAGCACAGTAATATCGTTTAAATTACTATCGAAACAAAAAGCCGGAGTTTGTACTTCGGCTTTTTTATTCATATTTTTCGATATTCTGGACAAGCTCTGTATAGATGACCTGCATGCGTTTTCTGGTGGAGGGGGTATTGCTGTTTTCATATTGATTATAAACAATTGAAAGAAGCTCTCTGATATTGATTTCAGAAACCGGGTAAATCGGTTGTTCATTAAAAATCTGGTTACTACGGTCAGATGTCACTATTTTTTCCCTGTGTTGGACCTTGTCCTTATTGAGTGTCAATATTATCTGATGTCGCTACCTGGTGTTATCAGCAATATCCTTTATTACTGTGAGAGATTGACTATTTGATACTGTTTTCAGCTTAAACTGACCAAGTTAGTAAATACTCATACTGGTGATAACGTATGGGGGTGGAGGTTATCCCGAGTTGAGGTTATTTATTTTAACTGCCAACTTAAGCTCTGGCCAGCATAAAAAGGGACTATTGGGTTGCCATCAGGTAAAGCAATTTCTTCGGGAACCGACCAGTCTTTTTTTATCAGCGTGATAGTTTCTGTATTTCGCGGTAGTTGATAAAAATCTGCGCCATGAGTACTGGCAAAAGCTTCCAGTTTACTCAAAATACTCAGCTCTTCGAATATTTCAGCATAGAGTTCGATGGCGCTCCATGCGCTGTAACATCCCGCACAACCACAGGCAGATTCTTTTCTATGTTTCGCATGTGGGGCTGAGTCAGTGCCAAGGAAGAACTTTTTTGAACCTGAGATTACCGCTTTTCTTAAAGCCTGTTGGTGAATGTCTCTTTTTAAGATGGGCAAGCAGAAATTATGCGGTTTTATACCGCCAACGAGGAGGTCGTTTCGGTTGAATAACAGGTGTTGTGGTGTAATGGTTGCCGCTATATTGGAGCTGGATTCATTGATAAAATCAACCGCTTCACGAGTGGTAATGTGCTCCAGGACAATTTTAAGTTCAGGAAAATTCCTGGCCAGTTTAGTCAGGTTTCTATCAATAAAAATGGCTTCACGATCAAAGATGTCAATATCGTTATCGGTCACTTCTCCGTGGATCAACAGTGGCAAACTATGCTTCGCCATTGCTTCAAAAATGGGGTACAGCGAATCAATCTGACTGACTGCAGCATCTGAGTTAGTTGTGGCGCCTGCAGGATAAAATTTTGCAGCGGTTATACCGGCTTGTTTCGCCGATTTTATATCTTCGACAGAGGTGGTGTTGGTTAAATAAATGGTCATCAAAGGGCTAAAAGGTTCTGTTTCTGCTGCGGGTGTGGGTGAAGCTGCCAGTATTCGTTTCTTATAATTTAATGCCATTTCTGCATTCGTAACCGGGGGAACAAGATTTGGCATCACAATAGCACGGGCAAAACAGCGTGCGGTGGCGGGAACCGTTTCTTGAAGTAAGTCTCCATCTCTAAAATGGAGGTGCCAGTCGTCAGGTTTTAGTATTGTTAGTTCATTCATAATAATGCTCATTTATTGAGTCGGCTACCTTCTGCGTTTTAGTCCAGGCTTACCGGTTGCTTTTTTTCTGGTGGATGTTGTTTGTCTGCTTTTCTGTTTAGGTGCAGATGATTTAGTTTTCTTTGTTGCTGTTCTGTTGGCATGAGATCTGATTTTTTCTGCCGGGACAAGCTGATTGGGACCGTCACCAATAAGCTCCGCGCGATTCATTTCGATGAGCATTTTTCTGATAGCAGGCCAGTTTTTTTCATCATGATATCTTAATAGTGCTTTGTGTTGTCTTCGTTGCTCGAAGTCCTTTTCAGTATAAACAGACTCACTTTTATAGGTGACTTTTTTTAGCGGATTTTTTTCTGAGTGATACATGGCTGTAGCAAGCGACATGGGAGATGGATAAAAGTTCTGAACCTGGTCCAGTCTGAATTCATTTTTTTTAAGCCATAATGCAAGGTTCAGCATATCATTGTCATCACAACCAGGGTGTGCAGCAATAAAATAGGGAATCAGGTATTGCTTTTTTCCTGCTTGTTTTGAAAACTTTTCAAACATGTTTTTAAACTTATCATAGGTTTCCATTCCGGGTTTCATCATTTTTTCAAGCGTGTTTTTTTCACTATGTTCTGGGGCTATTTTTAGATAGCCACCGACATGATGAGTCACCAGTTCTTTAACATACTCAGGATCTTCTACTGCAAGGTCGTATCGCAATCCTGAAGCGATAGCGACCCGCTTTACTCCGGGAATAGCGCGAGATTTCTGATAGAGCTCTGTTGTCTGACCGTGATCGGTAATCAGATTTTTGCAAATAGTCGGGTAGACACAGGATAGCTTACGACAGTTTTTCTGAATTTCATCGTCTTTGCAGTTCAGGTGATACATATTGGCGGTTGGTCCACCAAGATCTGAAACCGTTCCCGTAAACCCAGGAACTTTATCGCGCATTTCTTCAATTTCTTTAATCACAGATTGCTGTGATCGACTTTGAATAACACGGCCTTCATGTTCTGTAATTGAGCAGAAAGTACAACCACCAAAGCACCCACGCATAATGTTAACGGAAAATCGAATCATGTCGTAAGCCGGAATTTTTGCCTCACCATAAGAAGGGTGGGGGACACGTTCATACTCCAGATCAAAGACACCATCAATTTCTTCCGTTGCCAGCGGTATTGGTGGTGTATTAACCCAGACTTCTTTTGTGCCATGTTTTTGCACGAGTATATGCGCATTATGTGGATTAGACTCCAGATGCAAAATTCGTGAAGCATGTGCATATAATGCTGAGTCAGCTCTTATTTTTTCAAAAGAAGGAAGTCGAATTACAGTATTTTCTTTCTTGAGTCCCGATTTACCCATTAATGGCATAGGCACTATTTTTATCGGTATCGTGTTCTGGTTGTTATTTTCGTTGGCCGTTTTGCTTTTTTGCTGGCAGTCACTCGACTCCGCTGTTTTATATTCATAGGGGTTTGGCATTTCGCTAATATTACCCGGCCAGTCAATGCGGGTAGAATCGACTTCGTTCCAGTTGTCTGGTACAGCGTCTCTGACAATGACGGTTCCAGGAATAGCAGTTAGTTCTTTGAGTGCTCTTCCCTGAGATAACTGATGAGCAATTTCAGCGATAGCACGTTCGGCATTACCATAAAGCAAGATATCGGCTGCTGAGTCGATAATCACTGAGCGACGTATTTCATCACTCCAATAGTCATATTGTGCTATTCGTCTGAGGCTGGCTTCAATTCCGCCAATTACGGTTGGTGTTTCAGGGTAAGCTTCTCGACATTTTTGTGTGTAAACGATGACTGCTCTGTCCGGGCGTTTGTCTGCAGCTCCGTGTGGCGTGTAAGCATCGTCGCTGCGTATTCGTTTGTCAGCAGTATAGCGGTTAATCATGGAGTCCATGTTACCGGCTGTTATTCCAAAAAACAGGTTGGGTTGGCCCAGTATTTTAAAAGCTTCCGGGTCATTCCAGTCAGGTTGAGAAATAATCCCAACGCGAAATCCCTGGGATTCCAGAAAACGACCAATAACAGCCATACCGAAGCTTGGATGATCGACATAGGCATCACCGGTTACTATGATGATATCGCAACTATCCCAGCCCAGTTTGTCCATCTCTGCACGAGACATAGGAAGAAAGCTGGCGCGACCATAGCACTCAGCCCAGTATTTAGGGTAGTCAAACAGATGTTTTTCAGCACTTATCATTAATCAAAAACAGGTATTTCAGAGTTGGTCGCGTATTCTCTCAGAAAATGCATCAGATTACACTGTTTGATTAAAAAATATACAGTTTAATTGGCGCATTTAACAAATTAAATTATTATTTTTCTTGGTTTATCTTTTATAACTCAACGAGTTAGCTTTTTATGCAGTTTAACAACTTCACCAACAATAATTAGTGCTGGTGATTGGATTGAGGTTAATGTTAGCTTTTGTTCAATGGTGTTTAAAGTTCCAGTTAATATTTGCTGATTAGTGCGGGTTGCATTTTGAATGACAGCTATTGCAGTGGTTTGCGGTAAACCGTTTTCAACCAGATTAGTACAAATACCAGACAGAGAGTTAAGTCCCATATAAATCACCAGCGTTTGCTGCTTTTGTGCCAGCCTGTTCCAGTCCAGCTGATGACTGCCATTTTTAAGGTGACCAGTTACAAAGGTAACGCTTTGTGCCTAATCTCTATGCGTGAGAGGGATGCCACAGTAGGTTGAAGCGCCTGCCGCGGAAGTGATACCGGGGACAACTTGAAAAGGAACCTGGTTTTTAATTAATTCTTCTGCTTCTTCTCCACCTCGACCAAAAATAAAAGGGTCTCCTCCTTTTAATCGTAGTACGCGGCGTCCTTTTTTTGCATGTTCAACCAGTTGATCGTTAATTTGTTGCTGGCTCATTGCGTGGTTATTACATTGTTTGCCAACATATATCATTTCTGCATCTCGGCGAACTAATGCCTGTATTTCGGAAGAGACTAGCCTGTCATAAAAAACAACATCGGCCTGTTGCATCAAGCGTAACGCTTTAAACGTAAGAAGTTCCGGGTCTCCGGGACCGGCTCCAACCAGATAGACTTCTCCTTCATCAGTACATGGATTATTTTGTTGCTTGCCAGTGGTTTTCTGAGCTTGAGAAAGCTGGTTCTGAGCAATAAGGTTTTGCAGTAAGTTTTCTGCTTCACTTAATTTTCCATCAAAGACTTTATCGGCAATTTTTCCCTGAAAGACCGACTCCCAGAAGCGACGTCTCTGATTAACGGATTGAAAAGTGGATTTTACTTTTTCCCGATATTTTTTGGCTAATGTCGCCAGGTTACCGTAATGGAAAGGGATGAGTGATTCCAGTTTTCCCCTGAGAATTCGACTTAATACAGGGGAGCTACCATCGGTACTGAGTGCAATGGTAATGGGAGAGCGCTCAATAATGGCGGGAAAGATAAACTGACTGAGCTCACCGTTATCAACGACATTGACAGGGATATTTCTTTGTTGACAGTCTTGGTAAATCTGTTGATTTATCTGCTGCTCATCAGTTGCGGCGATAACAAGGAAGTAACCCGTGAGCTGCTGTTCGCTGTAGTCTTGTTGATAGAGTGTGATTTTTCCCTCATTAAACAGAGTAGAAAACTCAGATTTAACCTGAGGGGCAACAACACAGACTTTTGCACTGGCTTCCAGTAAGGTTAGCGTTTTGTTTAATGCAATATCGCCACCACCGATAACCAGGCAGGCAGTATTGGTAAAGTCCATAAATAATGGAAAGTACTTCATTTAAGTCATCTCTGGATAGAATAGTTATCAAACCAGTCTATTGTAACGTGAAAAACTTAGTATGCTAAGTTAATTTATAATTAACATCAGAAGCTTCAGGCTGTTAAAATAGTATTATTGTCGTAGTAAAACAGGTTGATGACGTCGCATAATGATTTACTCACTGATTTGTGTTTTATGATTCGATTAGTGTTGTTTGGCTTAAATATTGAGCCTGTTAGTAATTGATAGGGTGCATGATGGCTGAGATTAATTTTGAAGATAAGATAATTAACTCTTTACTGGATGTGTTGCCAGTGGGAGTCATTCTTGTGGACAATAATTCAGAAGTTGTCATGTGTAATCTTAAAGCGCTGGATTTGATGGGGTATGAACAAGCTGAGTTAAAAGGCCAGCACATTAGCCGAATGATTCCAGAAAGGTATCGGGCGGACCATAAAATAGCCATGCTTGGATTTATGGCTATGCCCACGAGTAAAGCGATGGGTCATGGCAGAGTGCTACCGGCTTTAACAAAAGATGGCGTTGAGATTGAAGTTGAAATAGGTATGACGCCCATGGCAATTGATGGAAAGGAATATGTGGTTGTTTCTATGATCGAAACGACCAACCAGATCCTTAAAGTTGCTGCTTTTAATGATCCTTTAACGGGATTGCCAAATAGAAACCTGTTTAAAGAAAAGTCAGAAAGTATGCTGGAACTGGCTATCAGAGACCGAAAGTATATTGCCATTATGTTTATTGATCTGGACGAGTTTAAAGCGGTCAACGATCATTTTGGACATGATATTGGTGATATTGTTTTATGTAAAGTCGCTGATATTTTACGTGCCAGTACTCGAAAAAATGATATTGTTGGTAGAATTGGTGGTGATGAATTTGTGATGTGTCTGTATGGAATAAAGAATAAAAGTGCTGTTAATACAATTGCCAGTCATTTAATTAAAGAGATAATGACCATTAAAAGAGTGACTGGTCATCAGATAGATGTGAGTGCCAGTATTGGGGTTGTATTGTCTGATGATGAATCACAAATGCAGATTAACGAGATGGTCAGAAGGTCTGATCGCTTGATGTACGACGCCAAAAAAGAAGGGCGAGGTAATATCGTTATCAAGGAACTTTAGCTTTGTATCTATTGTCGAAAATTCATGGTATTGAAAGTCAGTGTTAACCGGTTCTGATTCTGGTTGATTACTTCTTTTATCAGTGCAATAGTTTGATATATAATGATTAAAAGCAAATTTACTGGATCAGGTTTTAACTAACCATACTGGGAAAACTAATGTTTAAAAAGCAAATCATCATGATAGTTACGTTGTTGTCCGGCCTGGGAATGTCAGGTCCCGGGATGTCCGTACAGGCTGAAAGCTACCTTTCAATTCATACAACAGAAGAATACCCGCAACAGCAAAAGTTGATAAAAGGAAAGGTTGTAGTGGATGAAGCGTTTATGCGTATTGATGGAGATGATAGTACGGTTATTTTTGATGGTGGAAATAAAACATTTAATGTTTATGCTCACGCCTCTCATCAGTATTTCAAAATAACCTCTGATACCTTGAATAAGATAAAACAGGAAGCATTGGCAAAAAATAAAGGGCAGAAAAAGTTACAGCCGTCGAAGTATCGAGTTGTAAACACTAAAAAAATTAAAACAATAAAAGGGCATAAAACGGCGGTTTATGAACTTTTTTATGGTGATTTATTAAAGTCAAGAATTCACCTGGCCAGACTGGATGATTTAGGTATTCCGCCAAAAACCATGAAATCTTTACAAGCACTCAATCAAATGTTTGAAGGTTACCTGGAGCATTTTCCACTGGCAGATAACATGGCGTTTTCCGGCTCGTTAATTGGGGTGCCAAAAAGTGCAGGCTTACCAGATGACGGGACTTTACCTTTACAAGTTGTACACTTTGATGCCAAAGGGAAAATTTATAAAATTGTTCATGTCAATGATTTTAAAGTCGCTAAAAATGACGGGCACGTGTTCGAAGTTAAGGGAAAATATCAGTTGCAACCATTACCATTACCTTAGCGTGTTATTACATCTTTTTACTGACAGGTGCTTGTTTTTAACGACCGGAGCTTAGCATAATACCAGTTATTTGATTATTCTTGAGTATTGGTATTATGCTTGCTTCGTTGTCTTCCCCTTCAAATCTTTCTTCCAGTATTATTAATTCCTCAGAAAAGACTTATTTCAATAGCAATAATGTAAAAGAGCTTTTAAATGGCGGTCCGTTAGCTGATATTGTTGAAGATTCATCTGCTTTTATAACAATTAGGGCTCGTCCTGTTTTATTAAAAGTTGTGAAGTCAGATACCAACTATCGTGCACCTGCAGTAAATCCACTTTGTGGAGAATCAACAACAAATGAGCTTTCAGAGATAACAAGTCTTTATGTTAATGGTAAACTTTCTGAAGCAGGTTTGAAACTGGACAACATCACAAAAGTATGCCAGCAAGAAAAACTTTTTGAGCTGGCTACATATGTGCGTGAATGTTCTGAGAGTTTAGACAGGGAAAAACAACTTGTTGAGATAAATCGGTTAATGTCGCAAGCACAATTAAACAAGGCAGGGTATAAACTGGAGGATTTAGGTAAAAAGTATGTTGGTAAAAAGCAGTTTGTACAGGCTGCACTCGCTTTTCAGAGCTCTGCAGAATGTTACATTCAACTTAAAAACTATCCTTCAGCTGCCTGTCGATTTAGCCAGGCTGCAGAATCTTATTTGAAAACAGGTTTTTTTAGAGATGCAGCAGAGAGTTATTTACGATCAAGCTGTTCGCATCAATTATCAGTAAATATAAATATTAAAGCAGTGGCTTATAGCTATGAGCAGACAGGAAAAGCATGGGTTAAATCAAAATGTTTTAGTTCTGCTGCTGAAGTCTTTAATCAGTCTGCGCTGCTTTATCTTCAGTTAGATAATTTTAAATCTGCAGCATGTCGCTTTTTGCAAATGGCTAAAGCCTGTATTCAGTCAGGGGGCTATGAGCGGGCTAAGGAAGCTATTATTAGTTATCTTGTTTTTAATGGCGGGCCAGCTGAATTTAGTTTTAAGAACGAAAATATTTTAAATAAAGAACAACTTCATGATTTCAATAGTATCTTTCAGGAAGCATTGAAGGAGTACAAGGTACGGTTAGCAAGTGCATAACAGAGTGTGTTTTGACTGGCTTAATCAGTTTGAGAGTTTACCTACGAAACAGGCTCATTAAACCCAATATTGAGCCTGTTTTTATTTGTAGTTTTAATATTTAAACTGGTTAACGAGCTCTTTGAGTTCTTTGGATAAGATTGCCTGGGCGTTCGAGGCTTCAGAGCTTTCACGCGAGTATTGAGTGTTACTGACAGCGCGATCGTTGATATTAACGATTTTCTGGTTGATATCGTCTGCTACGGCATTTTGTTCAACAGCGGCACTGGCTATCTGCGTGCTCATATTGTTTATCTGGTTGACTTTGTCGGTAACAACATCAAGGGCTTTTCCTGCAATCTGAGCTTGTGAAACCGTTTCTTTAACTTGATCCTGGCTTTGCTCCATAACCTGGACCGCTTCTTTAGAGTTTGACTGTAATCGTTCAATAATCTGATTAATTTCTTCAGTCGATTGTTGTGTTCTACCCGCCAGCGTTCTAACTTCATCGGCGACAACCGCAAACCCTCTGCCTTGCTCTCCGGCACGAGCAGCTTCAATTGCCGCATTGAGTGCTAACAGATTAGTTTGTTCGGCAACGCCACGAATAACTTCCATTACTTTACTGACATCGTCGCTATCTCGGTCGAGTTCATCAAGTACATTTTTTGCCTGTTGAATTTTATCGACTAGAATTTCAACCGAATTAACCGCTGAAGTCACTCTTTCTTTTCCTATGTTCGTTTCTTTAAAAGCATCGTCGGCACTATTCGATGTATCTTCTATGTTATTGGATACTTCCTGAACGGAGACGGTCATCTCATTCATTGCTGTAGCGACTTGTTCAATCAGCGCCTGTTGTTCAGTAATATTTTCAGCTGAAGTATGATTGATTTTTGATAAGTTACTCGAAGATGCAGAAACCTGCTCCGAAGCATGGTCAATTTTATTGAGAACTGTAGAGAAGCTATTCATCATTTTATCAAAGACACTGGCTAGCTGCGCTATTTCATGATTGCCTGGCATGTTGGAGCGAATGCTGAGATTATTTTCATCATTGGCTCTGTTCATGCTTCGGGTTAAGCTTTGTATCGGTCCATTAACACTTTTATAAACGATGATAATTAACAGCATCATCAATGATATTAAGGTTGTAGCCAGGATTATATAAGTCTGATTGATTGAATAGGTTTTATCTGCGATAAATAGTTTTAATTTTTCTGAAACGTCAGCCAGCAATTGTTCACTCTGATGAATCGCTGAGCGCATTTCTCCAGACTTACCTGATTTAACATTTAGCCCAAGTCGTATTGAAGCTTCACTTAGCTTGTTAAAGCTCTGTTTGTAATCCATGAGCTTTTTATCAATGGTAGATTTTTCATCAGGGCTTAAACTACTACCTTCCAGATCGGTGGATAATTGAGAGTAATCCTTTTCAAATTTGTCCAGATACTTTTCCTGATGCCGAAGCATAAAGTCTTTTTCTCTTCGTCTTAACATTAAAATGCCAGCAGTGAGCTTCCAGTTTTTTAGCTCCTTTACAGCACTTTCGGCTTCATGAACTGATTGTCTTAATTGTCCGTAAATGCCTGTTTTTGGGGTGAGTCCCATTTCACGATTTAATGTGGCAATCTGATTAAATGTATTGTGGTATTTTTCGAAGACATTTGATAGTTCATCAATACTACTTTGTTCGGGAAAGTTAATCTGGTCTATCAAGTTGTTTAAATGCTTTGTTTCTATTGAAAGTTTTTGAAAGTTAGCGGTGAATTTATCGATATACTTTGCATCTTTTTGCGCCAGAAAATCTTTTTCATTTCTTCTGAGTAGCAACATACTGTTATTAACTTTCTGAATAGAAAACTGAGTCTGATGCATCAGTGTAATTTCTGAGTCAAAGGAGAGCTTGAGTACAATCATTAAAACGACACCCATGAGGGCAACGAGAGACATGGTGATCAGTTTTTGTTTAATGCTGAATTTACTAAGAAAAACGTTCATGGTAACCTGGCTTATGTTGGCGCATTAACTAATGTAAGCACTCTGTATAAATAGTTGTAGTTCGCTAATGTATGAGTATTACTAATGCATGAGCTTTGTAATCTACCTGATAGTGTCTATAAGTGTAGTGCTTGTTTTTCTATTTTGCTTGTATTTTAGAATATAAATAGTAATTTATGGGTTATTTGCTTATAAGAGCGCAGAGTTTTATTCGTCATATAGAGAGATATGTCTCTATTCATGGGAACAAAAGAACTAAACTGGGGCTAAGGAAGGTTCTGTAACTGGTATTGTTGTTCTTTCAGTGATAAAACCTGCTCTTCCCAATATCGATTCGTATTAAACCATGGGAAATTATGTTGAAAGCTCGGATCTTCCCATCGACGAGCCAGCCAGGCACTGTAATGTAACATTCTCATGGCTCTTAACGGCTCTACCAGTTTTAACTCGCGGTCATCAAATTCTCTGAAATCTTCGTAACCTTCAATTAAATGGTCCCATTGTATTCGGGTGGTGTTGTCGGTCACTAACATCCAGAAATCCTGAATGGCAGGACCTGTCCTACTATCATCAAAATCGACAAAGTGTGGTCCTTTATCAGTCCACATGACATTACTTGGGTGACAGTCTCCATGTAGTCTAATGT
The DNA here is from genome assembly GCA_016743995.1 of Kangiellaceae bacterium. Classification (GTDB taxonomy): domain Bacteria; phylum Pseudomonadota; class Gammaproteobacteria; order Enterobacterales; family Kangiellaceae; genus Aliikangiella. The sequence goes on from JADGFG010000007.1 coordinate 29,590, forward strand.
TATTGACTGGGCCAAAATTCTCAAAAGCTGTTTTACAATAAGTCACAATTTGCTGACTTGTTGCTTGATAGGACTCAAGAATATGGGATGGAACAAAACTGGATTCCAGCAAATAATTAACACTGTCTCTGGCAAATGCTTCCCAGCTTAAAGTTGGGCGGTGTTGATAGTGATTGGATTCGCCAGAAAGATGTATTCGTCCAATAAATCGTCCAAGCCAGATAAGGGTTTCCTTGTCGTCCAGCTCTGGAGTCCTGCCTCCTTTGCATTCAAATATGGCAAATCGATAACCCGCATGTTTAAACAGCGTTTTGTTATTCGTTCTTATCGGGGAAACAACAGGAATTTCATTGTCAGAAAGTTGCTCACAAAACAGGTGTTCTTCCAGTATTTGTTCATCGGTCCAACGTTGCGGTCTATAGAATTTTACGACAAACCTGTTTTCATCATAATCTCTGAATTGATAAACTCTGTTTTCATAACTGTTCAAGGCCAATAAGGCGGCCTGCGGTTCATAACCGACTGATTCCAGAGCATCCAGTACACTATCGGGAGTCAGATTATAAAAGTCTTTTGTTGCCTGAACTGTTCGGTTATCAGCGATAGCATTGCTTTTATCTGTCGTCGTTGTATTTGTCACAATCGTATCTGATATGTTGCTTTTATTCATGTATTGAATTTAACCTAATTTAATCGTTGCCCATTGGCGTTTGTACCAGAGTTTTGCGTACCAGAAAGACTGAAATAAACGATATCCCCCCTGAGTTAACCAGATAGCGGTAAGGCCCATTCCCAGATGGGGACCAATAAACCAGGCGAGTGGTAAGAAAATCAGCCACTGACATAAAATGCTGACCAACATGGTTTCTTTTGTGGCGCCAGCACCTTGCAAAGAAGACATCAATACCAGGTTAACCGCATCAATTATTATCATAATAGCAACGAGTTGCAAAGGAACAATCGCGATATCGATGACAGACTGCTCATGAAGAAATATTCGTAATAATAGTTCTGGTATAAAAAACATGGGAAGACTGATGAGTGAAACGGCTATGGAAGCAATTTTTGCAGTGTCCCAGGCCCAGTGATAGGCATCGTTAACATCATTGCGTCCAAGCGCCTTTCCCACCAGTGTTGCTGAGCTCATGCCAAATGCAATTGAAGGTAAAATGGCAACCAGAGTTAAAGTTGTTAATACATTGGCGGCGGCCAGCTCGGCGGTTCCTATCTGGCCAACAATCCAGAAAAGCGTGGTAAATCCCATAGCAAAAAACAGTTGTTGTGCCGATGAGGGAAGTGATATTTTTATTACCTGAATGAGGGTTTCCTTGTGGGGAAGATGAAGCCCAAAGCCGAAATGACGGGTATGTTTCATTGTCAGATAAAAATAGAGAAATGTTCCTCCCAGCATTGAAATACTGGTTCCAAGGCCTGCTCCTGCTGCTCCCATTTCTGGAAATCCCCATTTGCCGAAGATCAGCAGGTAATTTAAAACAATGTTAATACAGTGCATAATAACGATGGTTTTAAAGTAGAATTTAGTCATATTGATAGCGCTCAGATATCCTCTGAAGCTAAAGTTCATGCCAACAGCCATAATTCCCAGCAGACGAGCATCAAGATAATCGACACCCTGTCGAATGACTTCGGGATCATGATTAAAAAACGAAAATACAGGGGCGCTGATATAGATTAATAAAATTGAGAGCGGAATAGCGGCAACAAATATGGTGATTAATGCACCATTGAGTGGGTTAGCTGCAATTTCTGTTCGTCCTTCACCGATTCGTCGAGAGACCATGGCCTGAACACCGGCTGACATTCCCATAAATGCTGAGGCTGCTACAAAGTTAAGAAAACTGCCCAGACCGACTGCAGCGAGAGCTGTAGAGCCCAGTTGACCAACCATGGCTGCATCCACAAGATTTAAAATATTCTGCGACATCATGCCACCGATAATCGGCAGTGCAATTTGATAAATTTGTGAGCTTCGTTCGCGAGAAACCAATAATAACTCCGAAATTAAGGGGTAGTAATTTAATTTATTAGCCCGGGAAATCTACTTATGGTAGAAAATTGAGCTTGATGATATACCCTGGGAGCAGTAAGTATACTTCTATGTAGGTAGTGTAACACTTTATTGTTATTTTTCAGGTGTTACAAATTATTTAGTTTGCCATTCTGTCTTTTAAAATACTGTTTTTTACAATTCTGCTGCCTGTGTTGGCGGTTAGTCTTGAGAAGCGATAGCCAGTGTCCAGCAGTCCACTCGTTGACAACCTGATTCAAGTAATTGTCTGGCGAGTTCAGTCACCGTGGCACTGGTTGTTTTTACATCATCAATGATAGCAACATGTCTGCTTAGTCTGGCTGGTTGATTGACTTGAAAGGCATTTTTTAGGTTTTTTTGACGTTGCATAGCATTCAGAGTGGTTTGAGGTTGTGTAGAGCGCTTTCGAACCACTACATGACTATTCATTTTAATTCCTGATAAAGAAGATAATTGTTTTGTGATGAGCTGAGCCTGATTAAAACCGCGCTGGGTAAGTCGTTTTGGATGCAGAGGGACAGGTATGAGCTGTGAAGGTAACTGATCATTTTTGTACTGGTTGCAAACAGCGCTGTACAGATAGTGACATAATACGGGAAGTAATTGATACTGGTGGTTGAATTTAAGACTGGTAATAAAATCTGAGACGGGTGGTTTATAGTAAAATGCGGATACCGTTCTGCTATAGGGGGGGGCGTTTTTTAGACATTGACCGCAGCAACCCTGCGAATAGCCTGTTAAAGGAAGTGAACAGACAGGGCAGGTATTGTTAAGTAAAGCCAGCCTTTGATGGCAGTCAGCGCAGATAATCATTGCCGCGTTTTGTGCTGACAACACATTATTCATGCAGAGATAACAATCAGCATCAGGCAAAAACGAATGTTGCAGTGAGGTTTTCAGCCTTTTACATTGTTCAATAAAGAAGCGAGTTGTCACTGTAGGGAATTTGATTTTATGATTAAATAACATCCTGTTGTCAACTTTTGACTCCTCCTTAACTTGACAAAACTTACGATTATCTTAAGATTGCCGGTCTGAATCTTAGTCTTTCCATAGCGAATGATTAACGATCGTTACAATAACGACAATTACATTAACGATAATCACATTAACGATTATATTGATTAGCCGTCCATCGACTTAAGTGAACCATTATGCATCAATCCAGTGAACTGTCCAGCTCTATAGAAAATACGGTTATTCGCCATGACTGGCAGGTGGCGGAAATTCAGGCACTTTATGAGTTGCCATTTAATGATCTGTTATTTAAAGCGCAAACGGTTCATAGAGCCAATTTTGATTCAAATAAGGTTCAGACCTCAACCCTGATGAGTATTAAAACCGGCGCTTGTCCTGAGGATTGTGCTTACTGCCCTCAGAGTGGTCATTATAATACGGGTCTCAGTAAAGAGCAGTTAGTTGCACTGGAAGAAGTTGTTAAATCGGCAAAGAACGCCAAACGTACCGGTGCGACGCGTTTTTGCATGGGGGCTGCCTGGCGAAGTCCTCGCGGTAAAGATTTTCCCGTTGTGCTGGAAATGATAAAAGCGGTTAAAGCGCTGGAGCTGGAAACCTGTGTCACATTAGGTATGCTCAATCCAGAACAGACCGCTCAATTGAAAGAAGCCGGATTGGATTATTATAATCATAACCTGGATACATCAGCGGAGTATTATGATCAGATTATAACCACGAGAACTTATGATGATCGTTTGCAAACCCTGGCATTAGTCAGAGATGCAGGAATTAATGTTTGCGCTGGCGGTATTTTGGGAATGGGCGAAACATTACGTGACAGGTTAAGCCTGATTAAAGAGCTGGCTAACTTGCCAGAACATCCTCAGAGTGTGCCGATCAATCAGCTGATTGCCGTCAAAGGAACGCCACTGGAAAATTCAGAGAGTCTGGATACTTTTGAGTTTATTCGCATGATTGCGGTTGCCAGAATTGTGATGCCTGCATCTTATGTGCGTTTGTCAGCGGGTCGTGAAAATATGTCAGATGAAATGCAGGCGATGTGCTTTTTTGCGGGAGCCAATTCTATTTTTTATGGTGAAAAACTGCTGACAACTGAAAATCCTGATATGAATCACGATCTTGAACTGTTTGCTCGTCTTGGTATTGAGCCAGAAGGTGGTACACCTGAAACCAATCCCTGTCCGAGAAAGCTGGCAGAAGAACAACAGGTTATTTCTGAGGCTGCCGGAGAGAATAAAACAGCAAAAACAAAGTTATTTTATGATGCTGCCAGCTAGCAGTATCGAATACCAGTCTCGATGAAGTTTCTTGATTTACAGCAACGATTGAACCAGCGAACAGACGAAGGCTTGCTTCGAGAAAGGCCTGTTGTCCAGTCTGCTCAGAAAAATGAATTACTGGTAGACGGCAAATCTCTGATTAATTTTTCAGGTAACGATTATCTTGGACTGGCAAATAGTGAGACTGCCCGGCAAAGTGTGAAAGAAAATGTTGAGCTTTATGGGTTCGGCAGTGGCGCGTCTCACCTGATTTGTGGTCACCAACAACCTCATGAAACGTTAGAGAATGAGTTGGCTGCTTTTATGGAACGAGACGCAGCGCTTACATTCTCTTCAGGCTATATGGCTAATCTTGCCATCATTCAATGTTTGTCAGCCAGAGGTGATGTCATTATTGCTGATAAGCTGAACCATGCTTCGCTAATTGATGGTGTGAAACTAAGTCAGGCTACTTCCAGGCGTTATTCGCACTGTGATTTAACTGCGTTAGAGAGGCGTTTGAAAAATGCACCTCAGAATAAATTTGTGGTGACTGACAGTGTGTTCAGTATGGATGGTGATATTGCTCCATTGACAGAAATAGTTGCGCTTTGTGAACGATATAATGCAATTTTAATTGTGGATGACGCTCATGGTTTTGGTGTACTGGGTGAAACAGGAAAAGGTTGTATCGAACATTTCGGTTTAAACCAGAAGCAACTGCCGGTATTAATGTGTACGTTGGGTAAATCGCTTGGCAGCTATGGGGCATTCATTTCAGGTGAGCAGGTATTGGTTGATTATCTTATTCAGTTTGCTCGAAGCTATATTTATACTACGGCAATGCCAGCGATGATTGCGGCGGCTAGTCTGGAAAATTTAAAGTTCTTAATTCATCACCCGGAAATTAATCACCGATTGAAAGATAATATTCAGTATTTTAAGTCTTGTTGTAAGCAAGTGAAAGTTTTCCCCATGCCATCAATAACAGCCATTCAGCCTGTCATTATAGGTGATAATAAAAAATTGTTACGAGTGAATAAACAGTTAAAAGAGGCTGGTATTCTGGTTGCTGCTATCAGGCCACCGACAGTTGCCGAAAATAGTGGCCGTTTAAGAATTACATTAAATGCGGCTCATAGTCGTAATGATATCAAGCGGTTGGTGGATACGCTTGCTACCGCAATATCAAGCTCTTAGTTGCGCATTAAGTGCAGTTAGATAATGCAGACTGATAAGTAAAAGAGAAGGTCATTGATAATGAAGTTAAAACCTTATGTTAACGTAACCGGACAGGGGCCAGATTTAGTTCTGCTTCATGGCTGGGGATTGCATGGTGGAATATGGGAAACCGTTTTGCCTGATCTGGAAGCGCATTTTACCGTACATAATATTGACATGCCGGGATTTGGTCGAAGCCCTGTGCACAATGACGCTTATGACTTTGATTACCTGGTAGAGTCTGTTGCGTCGGTGTTACCAGATACCTGTTACCTGGCTGGCTGGTCATTAGGCGGGCTGGTCGCAACGGCTGTTGCACTAAAATATCCCGATAAAATCAGCAAGTTGATTACTATCGCTTCTAACCCCTGTTTTGTGGCAGATGAAACCTGGTTGTCGGGCATGCAGAGTAAAGTACTGGAGTCTTTCATTGATTATCTGGAAGACGATTATGAGAGTACGCTGATCCGTTTTCTGGGTATTCAGACGATGGGAAGCGCCACTCAGAAAGAAGACCTCAAACGTTTAAAGGAAACGGTTTTTATTCACGGACAGCCTGCATTAAAAGCATTACGTGGTGGTTTAAAAATACTTCACGAGATTAACCTGGTGGAACAGATTAAACACTTGAAGCAACCGTTATTACGAATTTATGGACGTCTTGATTCTCTGGTTCCAGTAACGGTGGCCAGGGAAGTTGAAGCTTGTTTGCCTTCAAGTAAGGCGGTTATTTATCGAAAATCAGCCCATGCACCATTTCTTTCTGCCAGTGATGAGTTTGTTAAAGATATTCATTCTTTTTTGTTTGATAAGACTAGTCCTCAGCAGACATTTGATATCACTTCGGAAGCTGTAAAATGAGCGTGAATAAAAAATGGGTTGCCGAATCATTTAGTAAAGCTGCACCTCAATATGAGGCTTCTGCTTTTTTACAACAGGAAGTTGCAAGCAGAGTTTTTGAGCGACTGGAATTGATGAAAAATGACCCTCAACATGTCCTGGATGTTGGATGTGGCACTGGAACTTGTAGTCGCGAGTTGAGAGATCAATTTAGCAAAGCCCGCATTTCTGCCATTGATATTGCTCCAGGCATGATAGAAGAAGCAAAGAAAAATCAGCGTTTATTTAAAAAAATTAATTACCAGGTTGCAGATGCTGATTCATTACCCTTTGAAGACAATCAATTTGATCTTATTTTTTCCAGTCTGGCCATTCAATGGTTTCCAGATTTAAAGCAAACCTTTAAAGAGCTTAATCGAGTATTGAAACCAGGAGGTTTGTTAATTTTTTCTACATTAGGACCTGACACACTGACCGAACTCAGACAAAGCTGGAAAAAGGTTGATCAAAATGTTCATGTGAATGAATTTATTGATATGCATATTGTGGGAGATCAGGTTTTTAATGCCAGTTTTGAGAATGTTGTAATGGATAGAGATATTATTACGCTGACCTATCAGACGATGGTCGGGTTAATGAAAGATCTTAAAGCGATTGGTGCACATAATATAGATACCGCTCGTTCCAGAGGATTATTCGGTAAGCAAAAATTTGCTGAGTTAAAAGAAGCTTATGAGAATTTTCGCTGGGAAGCAGGCGAGTTGCCTGCAACCTATGAAGTGATTTATGGTCATGCCTGGAAGAAGGCTGAAAACGCACAAGAGAAATACCATTCTTATTCGGTTAAGGTTCAACAGCCATAAAAGTCAATTTAATTGAGTTGAAGGGGGGACCGATGTTATCAGACAGAATTTTTATTACCGGAACGGATACCGATATAGGGAAAACTCTATTTACTGCAGCATTAACCACCGCTCTGCAAAATGCAGGTTATTCAGTGGTCGCGTTAAAGCCGATTGCAGCAGGTTGCGAATGGGTTAATGGAGAACTGCGGAATAAGGATGCTGAAATTTTACAGCAGGTAATGAATACTCAAATAAGCTATAACAGGATTAACCCACTCCGTCTGGAGAGTCCAATAGCACCTCATATTGCAGCAATGGAAGAAGGCGTGGAGCTTTCCGTCAGTGGTATCAGACAACTTGTCAGGCTGGAAGATTTTGAACAGTCACATTTAATTATCGAGGGTGCCGGGGGCTGGTTAGTGCCACTAAATGATGAAGAAACTCTGGCTGATTACGTAAAAGAAGAGAAGTTAGATGTCATTCTTGTTGTTGGTTTAAAGCTGGGCTGTATTAATCATGCCTTACTGACCCAACAATCAATTCTGGCTGATGGACTGAATCTTGTTGGCTGGGTGGCTAACCATGTTGATCCTGATATGCAAAAACAGCAACAAAATGTGGATTCATTGAAAAAAAGGCTAGCTTGCCCACTAATTGCCGAGATTCCTTATATTGAGGGTGATAATCCCGCCGTTGAGGCCTGGAAATATGTTAACATTTAATCAATAAATGGACAGGGTTGTCTATGATGCCGGTTGGTTGATTTATAAACAAATTCTTGTTGTCGACTGGCTTTAACTCAATGATTATTAAGTGAAAGATTTAAAATGATAAAACCAGGTCAGTTCAATTTTCTTAAAATAGCTCAAAAGTCATCTCGAGGGTTGATGTTAGAGGCAGGCAGTCATGGGCAAATTTATCTTCCTGCTGCGTTAACACCGGCTTATAGCGAAGTGGGTGACAAAATTCAGGTATTTATTTATCGAGATAGTCGAGATGAGCTGGTGGCTACCACTAAAAAGCCCAGAGTAGAACTGGGAGGAGTTGCCTGTTTAAAGGTGGTCTCAATCAGTCAGGTTGGCGCATTTCTGGACTGGGGCTTACCGAAAGATTTGTTTGTACCTTTTGGGGAGCAGAGTAAAAAAATGAGTGAAGGAGAGTCTCATATTGTTCGCGTCTATGAGGACAACACTCAGAGAATTTGTGCTACCAGTAAGCTGAATAAATTTATCAAGCCCGAAACTCAGGGGCTCAAAACGGGTCAGGCGGTTAACCTGATTGTGGGCGATAAAACTGATTTAGGCTATAAAATGATCGTTAATCAGAAGTTCTGGGGCGTATTACATCAAACAGATATTTTTCGAGAATTGAGATATGGACAACAGCTTAAAGGGTTTATTAAGAATGTGCGAAAAGATTATCGCATTGATATCTGCTTAAAAAAGCCTGGATTTGAACAGAGCCAGTCTTTATCAAATAAAATTTTGTCAAAAATGGAACAAAATAAAGGCTTCTCTCCGATTAACGATAAAAGTCCACCAGAACTTATTTATAAAGAATTTGGTGTCAGTAAAAAAGTATTTAAAGCTGAGGTTGGCGCTTTATACAGACAAAAGAAAATATTGATTGAAAAAGATGGAATTCGCCTCGTAGAATAAATCCTGTTAATGAGCAATAAATTAAAACTGGGGAATGTACAAAAATGCTGAGATTATTCAGGTTAACTCTGCAGAAGTTCTTAATATTTTTTTTGCTATTTTTCTTTTCTATTGCTCAGGCCTTTGCACCTCTGGATGCCCCCAGAAGACATCAGGGAGAGGGGCCTTTTGAAAAACTGATATTAAGAGGTGGAATTTTAATCAATGGCGAAGGTGCGCCAGCCCGTGGACCTGTTGATATTGTCATAGAGAATAACAAAATCACTCAGATAGTCAGTGTTGGAAACCCCTCTGTTCCCATTATTTCTGACCGACCCGTTGCTAATCCTGGTGACAAAGAGATTGATGTTTCCAATCATTATATACTTCCTGGGTTTATTGATATGCATGCTCATATGGGAAGTCAGTTGCAGTCAAAAACAGCGGAGTATTCGTTAAAACTCTGGCTAGCTCATGGTATTACAACAGTACGTGAAGCGGGCAGTTTTAACGGTATCGATTTTGTGATGGACCATGTTAATAAAAGCCAGAAAAATACTATTTCAGCGCCACGTATTTTGCCATATTTTGTTTTTGGTTTAGGTGAAAAACAACAAATTAACACGCCTGAACGAGCTCGACGCTGGGTTAAGAAAGCTGCATCTAAAGGTGCTAGTGGTATCAAATTTTTCGGTGCAGCTCCTGATGTTATGCTGGCCGCTGTTACAGAAGCAAAAAAGCGTAAACTAAAAACAATGATGCACCATGCTCAACTGGAAGTTGTTGAGCAAAATGCGTTAGATAGTGCGCGTATGGGAATAACCAGCATGGAGCACTGGTATGGTTTGCCAGAGGCTCTGTTTTCTAATCAGATCATTCAGAGTTATTCGCTGGATTATAACTATAACAATGAGCAGGATCGGTTTGGTGAGGCGGGGAAACTATGGTTGCAGTCTGCTGAACCGGGTAGTGATAAATGGAACGCTGTCCGGGATGAGTTAATTGCACTGAACTTTACCATTAATCCTACGATGACTATTTATGAAGCGAGTCGTGATTTAATGCGGGAAAAAAATGCTGACTGGCATGCCGATTATACATTGCCGAGTTTGTGGCAGTTCTTCCAGGCGAATCGTTATGCTCATGGGTCTTACTGGTTTGACTGGACCACGCAGGATGAAATTAACTGGAAGAAAAATTATCAGCGCTGGATGCGTTTTTTAAATGATTTTAAAAATCATGGTGGTCGTGTGACAACGGGTTCTGATTCAGGGTATATTTATAAAGTGTACGGCTTTGGTTACATTAGAGAACTGGAATTATTACAGGAGGCAGGATTTCATCCACTGGAAGTCATTCAGTCTGCAACGATTAATGGTGCGCGAGCGTTGGGCATGGCAGATAAAATTGGATCAATCAGAGTGGGTAAGCTGGCTGATATGGTTATTGTCAAAGAAAATCCGTTACGTAACTTTAAAACCCTATATGCAACAGGCCATGTTAAGCTGGATGAAAATAATAAACCAGTTACCGTTGGCGGCGTAAAGTACACTATTAAAGATGGTATCATCTTTGATGCTCGCCAGTTGCTGGAAGATGTCAAACAAATTGTAAAACAAGCAAAGGAAAAGAATTAAAATGGCAAAACCCGGAAAAACAGGCCTGAGTCGTATTGTGGATGCCGCAGGTTATTCAGCAAAGGGATTAAAAGCGGCATGGTTACATGAAGCGGCATTCAGACAGGAGTTAATGTTGGTTATCGCTGGTGTTCCTCTCGCATGGTGGCTGGCTAATAATAAGTTTGAATTTTTATGGTTGATTCTACCATTGTTCCTGGTATTGACTGCGGAGTTAGCTAATTCTGCTATTGAAGCAGTGGTTGATCGCATAAGTGATGAACACCATGAATTGTCTGGCAGAGCAAAAGATATTGGTTCAGCGCTGGTTTTTGTCTGTATGATGTTTACTTTAATTGTCTGGGCTGTTGTTCTGCTTGGTTAGCACTTATTGGTCGCTCTTTTTATCTGTTAGCTGCCGATCTCTTAATAAAAAATAAGACAGGAGTGAAAATGAATCACTGGATTAAATTATTCTCCACCGGCCTGCTTTTATCAGGTCTCATTACAGCTTGTAGTGAATCGACTCAACAGAAAACGGAAGCGTTGGAATCTTCTAAGGGAGATTCCTCTGCGCTGAGCGCAACAGCTTCTGATTCTCTTTCTTCAGCTCAAAAAGTTGCGGGCGTTACTTTCCTTGAAGAGGTTAAAGCAAAGCCTGGCGAGGTTGTTATTCCTTATAAAAAATATAAACTGGATAATGGGCTCACTGTTATTTTACATGAAGATCATTCTGATCCTCTGGTACATGTAGATATTACTTATCATGTCGGTTCAGCAAGAGAAGAGCCTGGTAAGTCGGGCTTTGCTCATTTTTTTGAACATATGATGTTTCAGGGATCGGAAAATGTAGCTGATGAACTGCATATTAAACTGATCACCGAAGCTGGTGGAACAATGAATGGTACGACAAATTCGGACAGAACCAACTATTTTCAAACGGTTCCCGCTAATCAGCTTGAAAAAATTCTCTGGTTGGAAGCAGATCGAATGGGGTTCCTGGTTGATGCGGTTACTCAGAAAAAATTTGAAGTCCAACGAGAAACGGTTAAAAATGAAAGGGGAGAACGTGTTGATAACCGACCTTATGGGCGGTTGCGCGAACGAGTAGCAGAAGCGCTTTATCCTGTTGGTCATCCTTATTCCTGGCCTGTCATTGGATTTATGGAAGATTTAAATCGTGTTAATGTTAATGATCTTAAAGCGTTTTTTTTACGCTGGTATGGACCGAACAATGCGACAGTGACAATCGGTGGTGATATTAATGAAGCTGAAGCCTTAAAGCAGGTTGTCAGATATTTTGCTTCGATACCTGCTGGTCCTGAAGTAAAAATGCCAGAAAAATTATTGGTAACACTGGATGCAGATCGCTATCTCTCTATGCAGGATAACGTTCAGTTACCATTGGTTTATTTGTCCTTACCAACGGTTTATGTTCGTCATGAAGATGAAGCCCCGTTAGATGTTCTGGCTGAAATACTGGGGGGAGGGAAAACTTCTATTCTTTATAAGAATCTGGTTAAAACACAGTATGCAGTTCATGCTGCCGTTCATCATCCTTGTGCAGAACTGGCCTGTACGTTTAATTTTCAAGCCTACTTAAATCCCGCGTCAGGCAAGTCTCTGGCTGATCTTGAATCAATCATGCGTGCAGCACTGGGTGAGTTTGAACAGCGTGGTATTCAACAGGATGATTTAGATAAAGTTAAAGCTAAAATGGAGTCTATCTTTGTTTTTGGTTTGCAAAGTGTGGCAGGAAAGGTGAGCCAGTTAGCCGCTAATCAGACATTTACTGCTAATCCCAATTATATTAAAACAGACATTGCTCGCTATTCTAATGTCACTAAAGCCGATGTAGAGCGCGTTTATAAACGTTATATCAAGGATAAACCAGCAGTTATCATGAGCATTGTGCCTGATGGTCAGGAAAAGATGATTGCAGCAAAAGATAATTTTAATGTCCCTGAGCGAAAGTTGGTGAAGAGCCAGCCAGCCTCAGCGGATGAATTAAAGTTGAGAAAAGCCAGAGACACTTTTGATCGTAGTAAAATACCTGTTGCAGGTAAAAGTCGTTCGATTAAGTTGCCGACAATGTGGAGCAGTGACTTTACTAACGGGATTAAGGTTTCTGGTACGCAGAGTCTTGAAACACCGACAACTTCCGTTTTATTTAAGATTGCTGCCGGTCATTATTATGAGTCAAAAGATAAGGCGGGTACTGCTGCGTTACTGGCAAAAATGCTTAATGAGTCAACAACTCAGCGTAGTGCAGAAGAAATGACGATGGCACTGGAAAAGCTTGGGAGTACGGTGAATATCAGAGCAGAAGATCATTATCTTATTGTCAATATTAATAGTTTAACTCGCAATCTGGAGCAAACCATTACGCTGGTTAATGAAAAATTGATGAATCCAGCTTTTGATAAATCCGATTTTTCTCGTATTAAACATAACACGATTCAACAGATAAAAAATAAGAAAAAAGATGCAGAATATCTTGCCAGCACTGCATTTCGTCAGTTAATGCATGGTGATAATATTGCGGCGACTCCGGTGGAAGGTAGTGAAAAATCAGTTTCTTCTATTGATTTATCTGAGGTAAAGTCTTTTTATCAAAAACAGATGAAACCGCATAATGCACACTTACTTTTAATCTCTGATTTATCGCAAAAAGATCTGGTTAATAAAATTTCAGTATTTTCCACCTGGAAAGGAAAAGGCCCCGCGCTTAACCTGCTTATTGGGGAAAGTAAGGCTCGGACTGCTGGAATTTATCTGGTGCATAAAGACAATGCTGCACAATCTGCAATTCGAATTGGAAAGCGTTCATTACCAAAAGATTTTACTGGTGAATTTTATAAGAATAATTTAATGAATTTTCCATTAGGCGGTGCATTTAATAGCAGAATTAATCTTAATCTTCGTGAGGAAAAAGGTTATACCTACGGTGCTCGTTCTTATTTTGGCGGTGATAAGTTATCCGGTCAGTTTACTGCTGGTGCCGAAGTTCGTGCGAATGTAACTGATAAGTCAATTATTGAATTTACGAACGAAATAAACGCTTATCAGAGCAAAGGTATTACTCAGGAAGAGCTGTCATTTTTGCGTCAATCAGTTATTCAGCGGGACGCGCTTAAATATGAAACCCCGCGTGCGAAGCTTAATTTCTTCGCACAAATTCTGGAATATGATCTGACTCCTGATTTTGTAAAGCAAAGAGCGGAGATTGCAAAACATATTTCAATGGAAGAAATTAACAAGCTTGCAAAAAAACATCTGAAACTTAAGGAAATGCTAATTGTTGTGGTTGGTGATTCAAAAGCGCTAAAACCTCAGCTTCAGGCATTGGGTTATAAAGTAGAAAATTATGACATTAAATAATCTCCGCATTTTCTCTTCCTGATATCTGGGGGATTTAGTCCTCATCTGATTAGCCCTAGTTTTATGCTTGAAAGCTCGGGCTATCACCTTCTTATGTCTAGTGCGTTAATAAAATAAGAACATTTACCTTTTATTGCTGTTCCTTGTATCTTCATGGTGTTTGGGTATATAACTCAGAAAATTTATTTTTTTTTAATAATAAAATCAAGCAGTAAGCTAAATAACCGTCATTATTACTGTCAGACCGCTTAAAATTCAGTCAGTCCTGCCGATAACCTTATTAGTGAGTTTATTTTTTTCATATTATTCTACGTTTTTAATTAACAGGGGGAGCCTGTGGGAATAGATGGTCCATCAAGTACCAGTTTATTAAATACCGGTGTTCAGGGGTTTCAAAATGCGACCAGTCGTGCCAACCAGGCGGCGCATGAAATTGCAACCCAGTCGGTGACAGATTCGACTAAAGATAGTGTGAACACGCAGGATTTAACTGAATCACTGGTTGATTTAAAGACGGCTGAGATAGATGCCAGAGCTAACGTTAAGGTTATTCAGTCGGCATCGGACCTGATTGGAACATTGTTAGATGTAACAGCCTGATTGCCGTCATTGAATGACAAGCTTTGTCTGGCGAGGGCCAATGAGATAATTTCATGTTAATTGCTGCTGCGCCTATTGCAATTCCAGTTTCAACGGCAAATCCACCGACGGAAGCCGTTGCTAGCGAAACTGCGCGTAAAACTCTGATACCTGAAGCAAAATCCACTTCCGAAAGCCCCCATTCTCGTCACAGTACGGATACTAACGATCAGTCGAAACCTGCCCTGGAACAAAGCCGGCCACTGCCCGCTCATACTGAGCAGAAGTTGACCGATGATTCAGCGCAGGAAAACCCCTCTTCTAAACATAATCAGCAGGAGAATGGTCGACAAGAGTCTGGTCAACAGGAAAAGGGTCGCCATGAAAATGCTCAGCAGCAGGGCAAACAAGCATCAGATAAAGCACAGTCCGAAGACTCTAAGTCACAAGATTCACAATCAGACCGTCAGCAAGAGCAGTCTGAGCATTTGCAGCAAAATAAAGAGGTTGAGCTATTAAAACGCCAGGACCGTGAGGTTAGAGCGCATGAAACAGCGCATGCCAGTGCTGGAGGAACTCTGGCCGGAGCGCCAGTTCTGCAATATAGAACGGGTCCAGATGGTAAAAGGTATGCTGTTTCTGGAGAAGTCTCTATAGATACCTCAAAAGTCGCGCACGATCCGCAGGCCACTATAGCCAAAATGCAGCAGGTTAGAAAAGCAGCCCTTGCTCCAGCTAACCCTTCATCACAGGATTTCAAAGTCGCAGCTGTTGCCAGCCAGATTGCTAATCAGGCATTGGTGGAGCTTAATCTTGAACTTCAGGAAAAGTTTAAATCGCCAGGTTCTGAAGCTTTATCATCTGAACCCGGTAAAGATATTGAGAGCTCTCAGGTTTTTGCTCGAACAACAGCCAATGAAGAAAAGTCTGGCAGTCCGCGAGTTTATTTTACCAGCCCTGTTGCCGTTCGCCGTGCATCATTGGCACTTAATCAGAAAATAATGAATTCTGGTGCGCTGGATGACCCGAACAGAGAGCGTTTAATATCCCAGACAGCCTGATTACCGCTATTAACCTTATTATAATAATAATATTTCCAAAACAGTGTTATTTTCCGTAAACTTGTCAGCATTATCTCGTTAATCAGCTGAATAGATTATTTAATGCAAGTCACACGAACTCGGCCATTTTTGAAGTGGGCTGGTGGAAAATACAGGCTTTTAGACAAACTGTCACCTCATTTAAAAGGTCGTAAGTTGATTGAACCGTTTGTCGGGTCGGGCGCTGTATTTCTTAATCAGAATTTTGAACGTTATTTGCTAGGAGATATTAATCCAGATTTAATTAATCTTTATCAGTGCCTTAAAAAAGAAAAAAAGAAATTTATTACCTATTTGCAGCCATTCTTTAAACCGAAAACGAATAATCGTAACTATTTTATTGAGCTCAGACACGAATTCAACTCTGGTTTAAAAGGACGGAGACGGGCCGCTGTTTTTGTCTATTTAAATCGGCATGGTTTTAATGGGTTATGCCGGTACAATAAATCAGGTGGATTTAATGTACCATTTGGTCAATATAAGCGGCCTTATTTTCCAGAAAAGGAGATGTTACATTTTATTCAAAAGACAAAAAATACGACTTTTGTCTGTGGCGACTTTGTTTCAGTGATGAATCGTTCCCGAAAGGGGGATGTTGTGTATTGTGACCCGCCCTATGTTCCACTTTCACCAACGGCAAGTTTTACCAATTACGCTGCTCAGGGGTTTTCTTATGACCAGCAGGTAGAGCTTGCTTACAAAGCTGAACAGTTGGCCGCGAGAGGCGTGAAGGTCATAATATCAAATCATGATAATGGGATTACCAGAGAGATTTATAAGGACGCCACTATTGAATCATTTACTGTTCAACGTACAATCAGTTGTGATGGTGAAAACAGAGGTGCGGCAAAAGAGCTGTTAGCTATCTACGAATAGCTATATTTTTTGTATTTAATTTTTAATGGAGAAATTGATATGGATCCGGTTATAAAAGGTAGAGGGTTAAAAACAGTCATTTATTTTTTACCTTTCTGGCTTCCTTTTCTGCCATTTTTCGCCATTATGTTATACGCAATTATTTTGCCTGGTGAGATTGCCTGTGAAACTCTTTTTGGGTTTAGTTTATTTCAGTTAAATTTAATTAGCCTTTGTTATGCATTCCCTGTTTTTTCGTCTGTTATTAGTCTCTGGTTGACCCTATTTGCGTATAAAGTGGTGAAACATGGTTACTTTCCGCCACTGGACAGTAAAGTTATGTTTGATACCTTGTGCAAAAAGGGTAAGTTTCAGTCTTTCCGTGGTTGGGTTCTGCTGATTATATGTCCTCTCTTTAGTTTATATGCTTTGATTGCCGGGCACTATGCTTATAGTGAGTTGTCGGGCAAATTGACAGAGACTGTGCTGAATGAGGTTTGCAATAAAGAGTAAATCGTCGTTGCGAGTGTTTTGTAATGGTAACAAATAACAAATAATAACCTGAGATTATGGTTTTCATTTTCTTACAGGTTATTACATTTGTAAATGCAATTCTTATTATGATACAAATGAAATGTCTTCTGGTTATTTTGCGAGGAATTTCAATGTTTCAAACTTCTGGCTTAAATGAGCCATTAATCCCCAAAAATATTGATACAGTAGTTACGAACAAGTCGACTTCTAGTTCAAGCAATCCGAATGTTAACCTGGCCCCTGGAGGGAACGCGAGAGCTGCTCAGTCAACTAATCCATTAAAAGCTAACGACTCGCAGGAAAAAAATAATACGTTGACAAAAAAAACACTGGAAGAAATCTTGAAAGAATCTAGTGAGCAATGGAATCATTCTGCAAGGATTGGTAACCGAAGTCTACTCTGGGGCGGGGCAGCAACCTTTTTTGCTTCAGTTTCTGCAGGGTTTTACTATCTTCGTCAAGCAACCACCAGTAATCTTTATGAAAAATATGATAGTGAATATAACAATTGTAATGGACGTGTAAACAATATTTATGATCATAACTTGACTGACGTTAATATCAGTCAGCATGAGATGCAGAGAGAGCTACAGCTAAATCAGTGTGCGGAAGTCCGGTTTCAGAATAAGCATGATAATCATGCTTATTCTACAGAACATGAATTAGCAAGTATTGCATGGCTTGCGAGCGGGGTGATCTCCGCATTTTGTAGTTATCGCTGTTATAAATCATCTGGAAAAGCTTCTCTTGCAGAGCCCAATGCAGCGGATCAATTAAGAGTCAATGTTGCGGCAGTTAAAGAAATTTTAAAAACAAAGGGGTATAGTATTAATGCTTTTAATGAGGCCATTAATAAAGAACCAACAAATGAACAAAATGATTTTTTTAAGAAAATGCTTGTTGTTGCCGGGATAAGCAGCTCATCTGATAATATAAAATTACTCCAAGGTGAACTAGAACGATTTGCCAATGAGGAAAGTGCCATTGAGGATGCACAAAAAGTTGAAGCTTTTGCAAAAAAGCTGACTAGTAAAAGTAGTGAACTTGTTGGGGTGGTAAAACAGCAAATTGTTGCCAACAAGAAGCAGGAAGGATTCGAAAGTGAGATGCTGGTTGGCGCGAAGTCCAGATCAAAGTCTGCTGGTGACGTTGATGTTGAACTGCGATATATGCGAGAGAAAGAGGTTAATGCCGCGAGCAAGCAACTCGAAGAAAAAGCGGAAGAAGTTTATGGCTTAGTTCGTCAGGCAACTTCACCCAGTAATTTTTCTGCTTATGTTAACTCGGATTCAGATCCGGATTCAGACCAGAACGTTAGTAAGGAAACGAAAAGATTTCAATCGGTTAAATTTGGTAATGTCGAAATTTAGTCGTGATAATAAAAGTGTTACGTATTGGTGAATCATTATAATTAATCTTTCATTTTATCGTCTCTAAGAAAACAAAATAGCTGTCATCTACTATTACTCAATAAAGGTTGAAGTGTGAATGCGGACCAATCATGAAGCACCTGTAATACCAGTCGGGCAACCAGTCGCAGATTCAACTGCCGACGAACAAATAGCAAAAAAATATGATGCTGTTAGTTGTAATGTTGCTATGGGACGCGCTGAAGCGTCATTTCGAAGCGATAGTACCAGTGTTAAATCGATTCGACAAA
>JADGFG010000216.1 GCA_016743995.1 Kangiellaceae bacterium
AATCTGCGCAACCGGAAGACACCTATCAGTTTGAACGTGAGGGTTACTTCTGTGCAGATCGTTATGACCACAATAACGATCAACTGATCTTTAATCGTACTGTCACATTGAGAGATAGGTGGGCTAAAATAGAAAGCAAATAAGATGGAGCCCAGACGACAAAAACAGAAAATACAGGAATCTGAAATATGATTAGTCTGCATGAGCAAAAATCATTTTTTTCTGATATTAACCGGGAATTACATCAGAAAATAAAAATTTTTATCGCTCAGTTAAAATCGTCTGGTCTTACATTCTCTCCGATGACAACACAAACTGCGCAAGCAGAAGGTTTTGCTCCGGAACAACTTTATTACATAAAAAGTGGAACGGTAGCGGTTGACTACGAAGACCGCTGTCTCTATTTATATGAAGCGGGAGATATTTTTATTCCACACTGTGTCAATCAATACGAACAGACTGAAATCAGTTTTACCGTAAAATCAGAACTCGAAATTGAAGTACTCAGTCTTAATTCACTCAATCAGACTATCAGTAGTATTCCAGAACTATTACCGCAATGGATGTCTATTCTTCAGTTAATTCAACTACAAACTAATCAGATAGCTGGTGCTCTGACTCCTGTTAAAGATCAGGCAACACCAGGTTTTCAGCGCTTTACCGCTGGTGAAGTTATCATTAATGAGGGCGCATTACCTGATTATGTCTATTCGGTAACCAGTGGTAGCGCTACCGCCATACACAATGATATCGAAGTAGGCGTTATTAATCAGGGTGAAATTTTTGGTGCAATAGCTGTACTGACTGGCCAGAGACGGACGGCATCAGTGGTTGCCAAAACGAACTGCTCTGTGTTGATGGTACATAAAGATGACTTCTCAAAAATGGTGCATACCCACCCAGAATTATTTTTGAATATTCTGAAAGATCTTTCTAATACGGTTAAATCGTTAAATAAAAGAATCAGCGATAATGACGCATCCTGAGATGTTCCCGAAAAATAATAAGTTCTGATTATAAGTCAATTTAATGAAATTATTTTTACGTTATTACTTCAACAGGGAATTAAAATGGTTTTCATCATTTATTTTAATAATCTCAGTTTTACCTGTTGTTTCACTAGCTGCGTCAACAAAAATACTGGTATATACCGTTAATGGAGTTACCGGAAAAGCCCAGGATAATGTTGTCGCCTATCTTGGAGAAGGCCCGGAAACAGAAGTTGAGCGAAGTAATTTTATGTTTAGCGCAACAAAAGACGTGGAAAAGGCATTACAGGCTTTAGGTTATTTTCAGGCAAAAATAAAAACAATCCTCAATCAACAGTCTACTCCCTGGCAACTCACCATTAATATTCAATTAAATCAAAAAGTGAAACTTAAAAAAGTTGATATTCAAATTATTGGCAAGGCAAAATCTGAATTAGCATTCAATAAGATTCTATCTCAATATCAATTTAATATCGAGCAGCCACTTGACCAACAACATTATGAAGCTCTCAAGTCATCATTATTAAACAAAGGGGTAGAGCTCGGCTATTTTGATGCCAGATTAACCAGCAACACAATAAAAATTAATAAAAAAAGAAATACTGCAGAAATAAAACTACATTATGAGAGTGGCGAGCGCTATCAGTTTGGAGAGGCTATATTTGATGAAATAGAACTCTCGCCCTGGATACTGGAGGTACTAACTCCTTTCCAGCCAGGAGAAGATTACGATGCAACGAAAATCAACAAACTTCAAAGCAACTTACAACAAAGCCAGTATTTCTCTTCCGTAAAAGTACGCCCACTCATCGACAGCAAAAGTAACAACGAAAATTTACCGAATACGGCCAATAATATTGATGAATACCGAATACCAGTAAAAGCCAGCTTAAGCCCGGCAAAAAGTCACTTATTTGATGTCAGTGTCGGCTATGTCACAGATACTCATGAAAGAGTCAGCTTTGGATGGCGTACGCCAAAAATTAACAACTATGGACATAATCAGGAAACAAAGCTGTCCTATTCAAAAATCAATCCGACAGGAACTTTCAATTATAATATTCCAATTTCTCATCCTTACAAAGATATTTTACAGTTAGGACTAAGCCTGGAAGATGACCGCTTTGGGGGACTAAAAAGTAAAATTTATCAAAGCAGGGTGAGCAGAATTCACATTGAAAAAGGATGGGTAACCAATTATTACCTGCGAAATCATCGGGAGCAATGGCGTTACTTTGATGAAAGCCAACAAGTGTTTGAAGATCGTAAAGGCAAATATCTTATTCCCGGGCTCTCCTGGTCCAAAACCCGCAAGTCTGGCTCTCCGCTAGATCCATCCTATGGGTTTAGCCAGCTTTATACACTTGAAGGCACAGATACCGCACTCGGTTCAGATATTCAATTTGTTCGAGCAACGGCAAGATTTAAGTGGCTTAAACGCTTCTGGGAAAATCATCGTTTTATTGCAAGAACTTATCTGGGAATCAACCAGTTAAACGAACAGTCAGAAAAACTAACCAACGAACAGAATAAGCTTCTGGGGCCATCACTCAGATTTTATGCCGGTGGTGATGAGAGCATTCGCGGTTTTAGTTACCAGTCACTGGGGCCAACTATTCAATTTATCAACGCCAACGGTGACGAAGAAGAAGTTGTTGTTGGGGGGACTCGAATTGCAACAGGTAGTATTGAGTACCAATATTATTTTAATGATAACTGGCGAGTCCCACTCTTTGTTGATGGAGGCCAGGCATTTAGTCAGGAAGAATTTAATCCTGTTTATTCCATAGGTACCGGCATTCATTATATCTCTCCCATTGGTGCGATCAGATTTGAATTTGCCTGGGGAGTCAGTGAGCCTGACACCCCATGGGAGTGGCACTTTACCATGGGTGCAGAGTTGTAATGAAAATATTGCTTACTATAGTCAGAAAAAGCCTCAAATACCTGCTCATTGGCGGTCTCTTTCTCTGCTTAACCGCTGTATTGTTACTGACTACACCTTGGGGAACCTCACTGACACTGTCGCTGGTGAACCTTTCAAAGCATATCCATATAGACCATGCGCAAGGCGCACTCATGGGACAACTGGTATTACGTTCTGTGGCGCTGAACACCGAAGGATTAAACCTGTCTCTTAATAATACAAAGTTAGACTGGCAACTGAGCTGCCTGCTAAAAGGTGAAATATGCCTGAATCAACTAAGTAATGAAAAATTATCACTTTCAGTAAACACTTCGCCAACAACAAAAGCCGATGAGCCGAAAAAAAACAACGCACTCATTGATCTACCAGTAAAATTTACAATAAGGAAACTCTCTTTTAAGGACAATAGCATTACAATTGATCAGCATAAAATAATGCTGGCCAGCTTTAGTACGACACTTGTTGGAAGCGGTAGCGCAATATCCGTTAATCAACCAATCTTCTCAAAGTTATCAGTCATTACTGAAGAAACAGAAAACCACACGCCATCTGCCGCCCCGCTACAAACCGGCCAACTTTCTTCTTCCAGGCAGCCAGATGACTGGCCACTGGCAAACCTGCCAACAGTTTACATTCCGATAAAACTCAAAGTGAACCAGTTTCAATTAACAGACTTTTCATTCACTCAATCAAAATCCGAAAAGAACAATCAGAAACGCTCCGCTCCTGCTAAACCATATATCGTAGAACATCTGAAATTTGATCTGATTGCCGGTGAGACAGATGCCAGCATTTCTGACCTTCAGCTAGCACTGCCAGATATTGGTGACTTAACCCTGGAGACATCAATTAGTCTTCAGCATAAATACCCGCTGAGCTTATCATTAACAGCCAGCCTGAATTCTTTTAAGCAATATCCTGCTATAAGCGGCAGCCAGCTTAAACTAAAACTAACTGGAGATCTGGATAAACTCAGTTATCAGTTTGACAGTGAAGGAAAACTGGAAGCCGAAAGCCACGGAGAAGCCAATCTGAGCAACTCACAACTGCCTTATAATATTGAACTGGAGGTAAAGAAATTTCCCTTACCTGAAGAAACAGTCCAATCGATTGGGTCAGCTACGTTGAAGCTTTATAGTCATGGAAACGTCAGAGAGCAGACGCTCGATTTACAGTCACAGTTTTCTGCTTCTGGTTATCAGAACGCACAACTTTCACTTGATCTGACAAATAAAGACTCAACGCTGTCTATCAAAGAACTAAAACTGGTTGATCCAGAAACTAATAGTGATTTATCAGTCTCAGGCTCACTGTCTTATCGAGAGAAAGTTGAGTGGGTATTAAAAATAGCCAGCCAGGGTTTTACCATTCCAGCCTTGACACCAGCAATTAATGGTCGTATCAACGGACAGTTTAAAAGTCACGGATTCTGGGAATCAGGAAAAAAACAACTCCATAAAAAAGCAAAAAGCCCAGCTCCCGACTCTGATGCTCGCTGGCAAGTTATGCTAGAAGACACAAAGCTCAGAGGAGTTATTAATCAATACCCGGCTCAACTGACTGGTCATATCAATATTGACCAGGAATTCAATTTACTCCCGTCAGCGCTAGCGATAACTTTGAATGACAGCCAGTTTAATCTGAGCGGATATAGCGATGAACAATGGCATCTGGACAGTCATATTCAGATAAGAGATTTTTCTCAATGGAACAAACTGACAAAAGGAAACGCAAAGCTTAAATTGAATGTTACGGGACAGAAACAGGCACCTGTTATCAATATTGACGGCGTTTTCAATAAATTTACGTTAGCAGAATTAAGCAATAAACGGTTCTCAATAAAAGGCAGCTATCAACCTTTTGCGCTCAATACTGAAAACCAGCCAGAACCATTTCATAAAAGCCAGCTGACATTTAATCTGGCAAAAACCCAGATTGCCAGTGAAAGCGTCGCTCCGGCAATATTAACCGTAAAAACAGATAAGTTCGAACAAAACCTCCGGTTGATAATGAAACCGCTACAAACGCAATATGGACTAAATATTAATCTGAATGGAAAACTGGAGCAGTCCGGCTCTCAATGGAAAGGTGCTCTTTCAGAAATGACGCTAAACTCCCCGTACGGAACAGTCGAACTGGAAAAAACAGTTGATTTAAATGCACAGCTCAATGATAAAACACTGACCGTTTCTCCTCACTGTTGGCTTGCCCCGGGTACCCAACTATGTCTCGATGATAATTTAATCAGTCAGAAAGAAGGTCGACTTGATATACAGTTGAGCTCAGAACTGAATGAACTCTCCCAACATTTTTTGCTACCTCATAAAATTGAGTTGAATAGTCGGCTTAGTAGTCAGTTCAGGTTAAACTGGGATCAGATAAATGGTATAGCACTGAAAGCAGCAACCACACTGAAAAAAGGTCAGCTCAAATTTGAAAATGAAAACCACGTTTTAAACTGGACTGATAGTCAGTTCAATCTGGTGTCAAAACAGGGAAAAAATCAGCTCATATTCAATTTTTCTCAACAAGATACCCCGGTTATCACAGGAGAAGTAACCGCGATAAAGCAAGAAGAGCAATCAACTCCCGGAGATGTTCTTTCTGGAGCAATAAAAATAAACAAGCTTGATACAGCGCAACTTATCGGCTTTTCTCCAGCACTGAAAGAACTGGAAGGCATCATTAACGCCTCAATAGCTATATCCGGTACCACGCTATCTCCCGAGCTATCTGGTGAATTAAATCTGCAAGATATGGCAATTCAGTTAGCCGCTAATCCAACAAAAATTAATCAGGTAAACTTACAGGCTGCTTTTAAAGAAAAACAGGCCAGCATAACAGGATCTGCAAGTATTGGCGGCGGAAAGCTCAACCTGTCAGGTCAGGGAGCCTGGCTGGAGGAGAATAAATCGGTTACTCTAAGGCTAAAAGGAAAGAAACTTAAAGCACTATATCCGCCTGACTCGTTTTCCAGCATCAGCCCAGATTTAACTGCGAGTTTCAAAAATAAATCACTCAACATATCTGGTGATGTCATTATTGAAGAAGGCCTGCTAAAGCTGGAAAAGCTACCGGAAAGCAGTATCAGTGTTTCAGATGATATCGTTTTTGTTGATGATGATGGAAACCAGCAAAAGAAGGAAGCTGCAATAGCAATGCTCCTTGATATTAATTTGAAAATATCTGACCAGTTTTCTGTCGATGCTATGGGTTTCAAAGGCAATGTTGGCGGTGATCTTTCCATTTCTCAGAAACCCAAAAAACCGCTTCAGTTGTTTGGCGAAATTAATATTCACAAAGGGCTTTATAAAGCCTATGGACAGGACTTACGTGTTGAACAAGGCCAGCTATTATTTAATGGTGCTGTCAACAACCCCTTTATTGATATTAAAGCAGCCCGTTTCATTGAAAAAGATGATATTAAAGCTGGGGTGCAACTCACGGGTCAGGCCGAATCACTGAATGTCAACTTTTATTCTGAACCAACTTTTGATCAGAACGAAATTCTATCTTACATTGTCAGGGGACGTGGACTTGATGATAAAACCGGAGGCGCCAGCCCGGTCGCCATGCTTGTTGGTGCTGGTATTTCAAATTATTCTAGCGTTTTTCAACAGCTGGAACGTATTCCATTATTGAGTAATATTGAAGTCGACACACAAGGGGAAGGCGATGATACCCAGGCAACGATAAGCGGTTATGTCGGTGAGCGCATTTATATTAAATATGGAATTGGTATTACCGATGCGGGAAAAGAACTAACAACCCGTTTCTATCTGATGAACAAACTCTGGGTTGAAAATGTGACTTCTCTGGAAAACAAAGCGACTGATATTTATTACTCTTTTGATATTGACTAACGGCTTCTAAAAGTTCAAATATAACAGTCACTTTTGATTAAAAAAACATCAGATACTTGATGTAAAAATAAAAAAATACAATGATTAGAAGATCATTTTTCACTCAAGGTAATCAGTTTTATTTATCTTCTAGATCAGAATTTCAAATCATAAGAGTTTGATTTTTAATATAGTTAACTCCAGAAATTATAAAAACACTCACTAAATGTTATTCTTTTAAAATAAATAATTTATTAATAAATAAATTATTTGTAATAATAATCTCGAATATACAAGTCATAAAATCTTAAATCCGTTATTTTATTTCAAAAACGAATA
>JADGFG010000217.1 GCA_016743995.1 Kangiellaceae bacterium
AGAATTGATGCCGCTGAATTTGTTGGTCCTTATATTGATTTGGCCTTTGGATTTTATAAAGCAGCAAAATATTATTATTACCCTGGCTGGCATGAGCCGGGAACAACTCTAGAAGGACTCATCAATAAAAAAGCATTGATGAAATTACCAGAGGATTTACAGGAGGTTGTTAAGACTGCGTGTTTAGCGGCAAACAATGATATGCTGGCAGAGCTGGGAGAAAAAAATAGTGCTGCGTTAAAAATTCTGGTTAATGAACATAACGTAAAGGTAAAGCGTTTGCCTGAAGATGTATTAAATAAACTTAAGATAATTTCTGAAAAACTGGTAGAGGAACAGGGACAAGAAAATGACTTGTCGAAAAAAATATATCGTTCATATAAGGATTTTAAAAATAAGGCTGACGGTTGGAAAATAATTAGTCAAAGTTTATGACAAGTTAATTTAATGTTATTTTTATGGAAGTATAAATAATACAGCTTCTGTTTATTTACATTGCTACAGATTTTTACATCTTGAAGTATGTTTTTGCAGTTTTTAGTTTTAAGAAATAAAAATGGATGTCCGTTTTTATTTCTTTGTGAGATTTAAATTTAAATTTTGTTCTTGCTTTTAGCCTTTAGCTTTATTGTTGCTAAATAACCAGGTATTGTTTGTTCCTGTTAGAGAATGCGTATAAGCACTGGTTAGAAAATAAAAAGTTCATTATTTAAGAAAAATAGAAAAATGTACACATACTGTTACGCTATACTTGTCGTGTATGTTTGTATGTTTGTATTTTTGCGTTAAGTTAAATTTAATGATTTGCTTTTTTAATATTTACTTTGCTGCAGTCTCAATGTTATAAACGACACAGAGGCTTACGTTGTGAGATTTTCTTCTCAATGGTCTTGATTTTTTTCAGTCTGACCATATTTTAAGAATCTAATGCAATTGTTAATGTATACAATTTTTTTGCAACCCGGATTTTTTAATTTAAACCTGATAAAAATATTTCTAATAAATATATAATTGGTGTTTAAGTTGTGAAACAGTCATTGGGTCAGAGCGTTACTGCATAATACGATTAAACAGTTATTTCGATTTTTGTAAACTAAGTGTTATAAAGTACTTTTTGAATAGCATGAATAAGGATGGTAATGATTCCTAATTCTATTTGTAGTGTAGTAGTAGATTGGAATGATTAAAACTGCCGTAGTTCGCGCTGTTTTGATTTTCAGATCAATCTGAGGAATTGTTTAAAAGTGAAAATGAATTTCAGTTATTAAGTTAGCTTAAACATAAGGTTAAAAAATGA
Source organism: Kangiellaceae bacterium (assembly GCA_016743995.1). GTDB lineage: Bacteria > Pseudomonadota > Gammaproteobacteria > Enterobacterales > Kangiellaceae > Aliikangiella. The sequence goes on from JADGFG010000217.1 coordinate 1,298, forward strand.
AAGAACTTATAAATAATGAAAGTTTATGTAATCCACAGATTAAGGATGAGGCAATTGAAGAGTTTAGCACTAGAATAGAGGAAATTCTAAATAACTCTCGAGATGTTGCTGGAATTACAGCTGAGTATATCATGACTTTTCTTGACCGCTTTGATGATGACGAAGAACAATTACTAATTTTTGCTTTATGCAGTAATTTTCACCGTATTCAACATTTTATTGAGCAGCAATTACTGCAGGTAGGCGTTGATGTTCAAGGTAAACCTTGTAATTCTCAATCATTTAAAGATATTGGGTATCTGGATACCGACTTTATGGAAGCAATTGGCGAATATCTGGCAGATAGAGACAAAAGTCCGAAGCAGAATAAAGAAGAGTCAGTTATTTTCCAGTAGTCAGAGTAGTCAGGTACAGAAAAAAAGAACAGGGATATTCAGGTTGTATTGTTTGTTATATCAGAGCCTTTATGGTTTTTGTACAAGATAGCGAACGTGGTTTTTTAATTTCGTTACAGTATTCTGTTTTGAGTTTTTATCAGCTTAATTGAACTTCCTCTGGTTGTAAGTATTACCCCGCAGTCTTACCTGAATCGCTCACGGCCTGTTAAGTTAAGGTTGTTTTTTCTCTTTGAATGTTCCCTACGAATAACGATTAAACCATTGAGTTTCGCTTGAGGGATGGTTGTATACCATATACCCACAAACTCCCTGGAAATGCTGGTTTCAATGTTCAGCGCTTAAGTTTGTAAGGCTGTCGGCAGAAAATTCTTGTATGCCAGGGACTGTTTTTCCTCATCTGGCATCTGGTAGTCATGACAGCTAGTTGTTATTCGATGTGAGAGTGGAAGAGAGGAAAATTAGAAACTGCGGTGGTTTTTCTGAAAAGTCATGATGCAAGCAATTCCATTATAATATAAATTAGGAACAGAATTGCTTACTATCGGTTAACTGGGTGACCGGGCACTAAAATAAATAACTGATACCTAGCCCCAATTGAGTATTATGGGTTGTTTTATCTTCACCTATAATATTCGTTTTGTAGATGTAGTCACGAAAGTCCAGTCGGATTATTACGCTTCGTTGTATGGCAAATTGATAGCCAATACCTGTCGTATAGGTGAAGCTCCCTTCTCCCCCAAATTCGGTATCGCCAACGCCAGCTACAACATACAGTGAAGATAAATTTGCTTTCCCCTCACTGAAGAAATGTTCACCTTGAAAGAGATTGTAACCTACAAGAAAATCATAGTGCTTAAAGTTACGATCACCACCTGAAAACAAGTTCCCCTGGCTTAACTCAAATGAAGATTCATCAGCATTAGCTTGCAAATAATTCATTTGCATAAAGAAGTTTTCAGTGGCATTAAAAGTCAGGTTGACCCCAGCGGTAAACTCGCTTCCGAAATCTTCGATATTTAATATGCCCAGAGATATTCCTGCATCAAAATATTCAGTATCAATGTTGTTAGCATCGGGTTTTGTCGGCTCACTGGAATAAGCCAACTGAGTTGAAGTCATTAATAATATAATAATTGTTCTTTTAGTATTTAAAAGAATGCGTTGAAACCAATATTCCATTGGGCAAGTCTCTCGTTGTCAGTGTTAGTAGATACAATGTAACTTTGATAACCAGCTTTAAGTACAAAGTTGCGGCCTAAATAGTAGTTTGCGGACAAACCAAAGCTAGTAAAGCTTTCTTTATCGAACTCAAGTGGGGTGAGTTCTGGTTGTGATTCGATTTCAATTTTTCCTGTTCCAACTGTTAAAACAGGAGAAACTTTCCACTGTGAAAATGGTTCGAATAGAAGGTTGATTGCTTGAAAATTACCTTTAATTTCTGATTTATAGATCTTACCATCTTCAATCTCCATGCCTAACCAGCTTAATGGTCTGTACCCCAGTGAAAAGCTGAATACGTCGCTACCTTCAAGTCCACCATCGTTGAAGCGCCCCATCTTAAATCCAGCTCTCCAGCTATTTTTAAGATAATCACCATAACTTACTGAAGGGAGATCGACAGGCTCGCCTGTGGGTAAAAGCGTTCTTGCTACCTGAGAAGCGACCGCCCAGCCAATTTTCCCATTTTGAGCTTTAACTTCATACCAGCCTGTGCGTCTTGTGAGTACGGTAACGTCTTCACCTTGCTCAATGGTGTAAAAAGTTGGGTAGCCTGCACCCGGGCCAGAGTGTAATTCGATATAGGGATCAATAACCTTCAGGTTTAAAGGAAGCTCTTGTGCGTTGGTTACAGCTGAAAATATTAAAGTAGTCATTATCAGACAGCCAGACTGCTTAATAAGGCTTTTGCACCTTTTTATGAAGCCTGACAAGGTGTCGTTATATATTAAGTTTATAGAGTTCTGCATTGTAGTTTTCTTCTGTTAAAAAAGGTTTTTAAAACAAAGCATTTAAGCCAATTGAAAATTCGAGATTATTAGTCAGTTTTTTATCTGACAGAAAATCTCTCTCAAATAAATGGTCTTTCAGGTTTAAATCCAAAGTTAACCAATCCGTAGCGACTACTTTATAAGTGCTGCCGATAACAAGCCCTGTATGACTCTCTCCAGCAAATTGAATATCTTCAATACCAGCAGTCAAATAAAGTTGTGAGTTGTATTTATGTCTGGCGTTTAAAAAAGAGCGTCCGTGAAATAGTCGATACCCTGCTTGAATTTGCGTGATATCAAATTTTCTATCGTCTTTACTTAAGAAGTCACTGCCAATAACATCTTCAAATGTTGCTTTGGATATATCAGATGTTGCATAACTGACTGATGCAATAAACTTAGGATTAATATGGTAAACAAATGAAATACCACTTAACTGGTTTGTTCCAAAATCTTCAATAGAGATAGAACCAAGATAAATTCCCAGTTCAAAGCTTTCAGTATCTATAGCCGCGGATTTTGCTTTAGTCATTTTCTTCGAGGGTTTGATGATCGTAACAGACTGCTTATCATCGGTTTGAACATCTGCATGCGCGGGTAGCACAAGCAGGTAGCTTAACCCCAGAAGCGGGGCTATAAATACATTTTTAATCTGGGTTAGCATAATAAATTAATTTCCGTTCTACATTATTAGTAAATAGACAGGTAGTATTTTATTGTGTTGAACCAATGAGAACACCATCTATTTTAATTGTTTGTAATTAAATAATATTAGCCAGCAAGTAAGGTCATATTCCTGCCTGTAATCAACATCCGTTAACAGTCACAGTTGCGAATGACAGGTTTTAAGCTTTCTAACCAGACCAGGTATTGAAGAGAGTTACTTTAGCTTCAACCTATTTATAGTCAGAATACAATTTTAGCCAGCATCTGAATTGAAATAGAACAAAAATTAGTCCCTGTCTTTTTACCAGTATTTTAATCACACCTGAATGCTAACTTGATTTGATTACAAATCCCAATCGAAACCATTGTAGAGTGTGACTTAAATCAATAAATAAACTCAATATGTGAACCTCGTCAAAAAAAATAACTGTAACTTTGAACATCTGTGATGCTATTTTGTTTTTTTCCAAAATTACCAGGTAGAATGAGGGCTTCCTTAAATAAAAATATATTGTTTTGAATATTTTAAACGAGTTCAACTTTGAATTCGTATTCAAAAATCTTGCGCTTTTTCGAAGGAGTGTATGTTGCAAAATTATTTGGTAAATGGTCAGTTCTTAGATAGTAACAGGTTTAATATCTCAGCGCTAGATGCTAACGATTCTCAATTGTCATTCTCTGGCAAGGTAAAACAAAAGAGTAGTTTTTTTAAAATGATGCTGACTTCTATATCGTATCTGGCGATACTGATTTTTGGCTACTTGTTAATTTCTGTTGAGCTTCTGGCCGCTTCACAAAAAAGTCAGCAAGGTATTGGGCAAAGCAAAGCCCAAAAAACACAGGAAAAGGCGTTAACAACACTTAAGAGTATATCTAAAGGAATACAATCTTTAAAAACAGATGTTGTGACTTTAAACAAAGACTTGCGTCTGGTGGAAGAAAAATTACTATTTCCTTCCAGTACCAAATATTCTGTTTTTGTATCAACAAATTCGGGACAATTTTTTACTTTGGAGAGTGTTAAGCTTAAGCTTGATGGAAGGTTGGTCGCGACACATATTTATTCTGATAAGCAGCGCCAGGCATTATCGCGTGGTGGAATACAGAAGTTATATATTACAAATCTTAACTCTGGAAAGCACTCTGCGACTGTTTTTTTTACAGGTGTTGGGCCAAATGGTAGAGCTTATAAGCTAGCAAATACCCTGAATTTTGATAAGGGGTCTGCTGGAGAATACCTTGAGCTTTCTGTAAGAGATGACGGGGAAGCACAAGAGCCCTATATTGTTTTAAAGCAGTGGTAGGGAATTTGTATACAAATGCAATTAATTAATAATGAAATTAACATTGACGCCTGTAGACAATCCAGAGTGTCTGTTCGCAGGTTATGGCTTGTCGTTAATCTTTTAGCTCTGTTTTTTGTTGTATTAGCTCTGTTTAATCCGAATAAATTAATCGCTGGTGAGCTTGACCAGAATGCAACATCAACTGATGATTTAGAGTGGGGGAGTGTTCTTTTCAATTATTATCAGCATGATTACCTTTCTGCACTTATTGATTTTGAGTATGCAGATTCGACAAAAAACTCAATTACTCGCAGTAAATCAGGCCAGTTGCTGAAGGGTGGTATGTTGCTATCGTATGGCATGGCTGAGCAGTCAGAAAAGATCTTTCAGCAATTGCTTAACAATAATACAAGCGTTGCGGTTAGAAACTCTGCATGGTTTTATCTGGCAAATTTATTTTATCATAAGTCAGAAATTGAGCGGGCTTTTCGAGCCCTGCAAAATATTAAGGGTGGAATTCCAGAGGATTTACACACTGAATATCATTATCTTGCAACTTTGATTAACAACGAAGGGCAACATCTGGCTGAAACGGAAAAAATGTTAAGTAGTTTGCCTGCTTCCAGTCCTCTTTATGGCTATGTATTGTTTAATTTTGCTATTAGTCAACTGGAAAGTGGGAAGCAAGCAAGTGCGGTCCTTAATTTGGAAAAGGTTGCGGCGATGCCACTGACGAATGAAGAAACGTCGACTCTCGCTGATCGTGCTCGACATGGACTGGCTCAAATATTTCTTAAACAGGGCAACGTCGTTAAAGCGTGGACCTATTTAAAAGCGATTCGAACATCTGGACTGTACTCTAATCGAGCGTTATTAACTTATGCATGGACCGCTATAAAAATAAAACAGTTTCATGAAGCGATTCCTGCTTTAAAAATATTGGACGAGCGTTCAATTGCAATTCCTGAAGTGCAGGAGGCAAAAATACTTTTAGCTCATTTATATGAGCAGGAAGGTTCTTCACGTAAAGCACTTAAAAGCAATTTGCTAGCTATAGATTCATTCAATCAGGGGTTGTCAGATATAGCAGCAGCAAGAAAGATAATAGCGAAACAAGATGTGCCGCGTGAATTTATTATTAACTTTGATACTATTGTCGGTCAGTCAGACTGGTATGCCGTTGAGCCAACGGTGGAATATCAGAAATTGACACCTTTTCTAACCGATTTAATCTCTAGCAATGCATTTAATGAAACGTTAAAAGAGCTCTCTGATTTATATACTATTCAGAGTAATCTTGGCTATTGGTCTGATCAGGCGAAAGAGCATCTGTTGATATTAAGTAGCTCGGGTAAAAAAACATTTAGGAAAGAACAAAAGCGAAGGATTGAAAAAAGTAAGTCGATAAAGCAGAAATTTATCAATAAAAAATCAGATTTAAAACTATATATG
>JADGFG010000218.1:0-4153 GCA_016743995.1 Kangiellaceae bacterium
CCTTATCTATTTGACAAGAAAGTCTTTCGGACTTAGTCTGTTGTTTCTTTTGTACTTTCTGAGAGACTGATGGTATGTTCGGTTGTTGTGGAACTAGCTCAAAAATTATTAACGACTCATCAAATAAACAGGCTAAACCGCCTGGGAAGGAAGGGTTAGCAGGGAGGGGCGTTGAAGAAAGCCCTCAACCAGTTGTTCTCGATTTTTCCGGGAATGAAAAAGCAATGAATGAAATAATGAAAAGGATCGTTACTTCTAAGGTGGCTGATGCAAGGGAAGACATTAAAGATAAGGTAATCATCGCAAAAGAAGACATTAAAACAGTTAATGCTCTTCGTGATATCGGTGGAGATATAAATAAAATTTCCAGTATTCTGCATGATTTTGAATTTAAAAAATCTGAGATAGATAATGAGTTGTTAATACGAGTTAAAAAAGGTATATCAAAGCTTGAAGATAAATTGTCAAAAATGGAAGCAGGGAGAGAGTCCGGACAAAAAGGTACTGATATGGAAGAAGGTATTCAGCCAACGGCGAAATCGACAGTGGAAGAAGCAGCGCAGAACATTGTTGCTTCGCTTATAGAACGATTGGATGAAGTCGATAAAAGGAGAAGTCTTTGTTTGGAAAGGTTTCTCTCGCCCATGACGTCGATTGAGTAAAGCTAGAGGCAAGCGTTAGAGTTGGTCCTGCTAGTTTTGATTGACAGTTCTATCGATAAGCGTTTTTGTAAATTCATTTTAGAGATATAAAATTTGTGAATAAATATATAAATCCAAGCCTGGATGTAAAAAATGAAACCTATGTTTCTAATGATTACCTGATTGACTGTAGTATGGGGTCGAATCCATTTGGTTCGCCAGCGCGAAGTCAGGCTTGGATAAAGAACTATAATGGTGAAGGACTGGCGGAATATTACGATTATTCCACCATTGTTGATTTAACCATGTTAATTGCATCTTATGTTAATTTTCGTGCGGAAAATGTTTTTATTGGTAATGGTTCTGCAAACTGTCTGAGTATTATCTTTTATAAATTTTTAAATGTCAGAAATAGTAAAATGCTTGGTGTTGGTCCACAGTTTATTACCGCCATTTCTGAATGGAAAATGGCGGGAGGTGAATATCATTCAATCCCGTTGAACCTGGATTCAAAGCCGATACTTCCTGTTGCAGAATTGTGTGAAGAGCTGAAGCGTAATGATTATGCTGTGCTCTACATTGATAATCCAAACAATCCACTTGGCTATGTGTTTTCAATTGAAGATATTGAAAGACTTGCCAGAACTTGCCAGCAAACAGATACTTTTCTTGTTGTTGATGAAGCTTATGCTGATTATGTAAGTATAGAAGCGAGTGCAATTCAGCTTATTGATCAATACTCAAATGTTATTGTGACTCGTTCCTTTTCCAAAGGGCTTGGACTAGCCTCTATTCGTACCGGATATCTGGTTGTGAGTGATGAGTATATCGATTGCTTTAGAAAAATAATCATGCCCTTTACACCTTCCATGTTAAGTGCAAAACTCGCTATTGAAGCGTTGCAGGATGATTTATTCTTGCAACAAACGATTGAAAAAACTCGGCATTTTAAAGCTGAACTCATTCAGGTTTTTGAGTCGAATAATATTAAAACGTTGGCAACTCACGAGGACACGCCTATCTTTACGGTTTATGATAAAGATGTCGACCTATTTGCGCTGCTTTCCAGTGTTAATATTATTACGGAGTCGGGTGTTCACTTTGTAGCGACTAATCCAATATTTAATAACAGTTACTGTCGCGTTAGAATTCCGGGCAATCAGGTTGATATCCACCATATCAATTACCGGTTAAATCATTTAAATGAAGGATAAAAATATTGAAAGGATTGCAGATATCTTTGCAATGGTTACGTTTAGTTATGTAACTGGTATGTTGATTGAGATTTTTTATGCAGGCATGACGTTGGAGCAGTCTTTTACCTCTAGAAATGCTTCTGTGCCACTTAATCTGATTACGGCCAGAATGTTTGGCGTGTATCGTAACTATCTGCTCAGGCGCTTTCAGATAGAGCGTCAATGGCTAAAAGTGATTGTTGATTTGATATCATTCATCAGTTTTCAGATTCCTATTTATATTATTGTGCTGACTTTTGCAGGGGCTAGCGGGGAACAGATTTACAAAGCTGTTTCAGGAGTTGTTCTACTCTTTTTAATCATGGGACCACCCTATGGTTATTACCTTGATAGTATTAGAAAGCTTTCATTTCATTTATTAAAAAGCCATAAAAATGGTAGTTTGTGACCCATTTTAAGAGAATTTACTCCGGGGATATCCTTGTGCACAAAAGTCGATTAGCAGCATTAGTATTAGATAGTAAGATTGATGACATTGAAACGGCAAATCAATTTTGGGAGCAGGCTCTGGGTTACCCCTGTATTCGCTCGTCAGAAGACTGGTCTAGCCAATACTCGCATCTGCAGGCACCTGATAATCAGCCTCACATACTGGTTCAGAAGGTTGACCACGAAAGTCGGGTTCATCTTGATATTGAAACCGATAATATTGAGGCGGAAGTTTTGCGTCTGCAAGCTATTGGGGCGCAGGTGATTAAGAAACTTGAACGATGGGTGGTTATGCAGGCACCAACCGGCCATCGGTTTTGTGTTGTGAATCCGCAGAGAAAAGATTTTGAAAGTTCAGGTTCGGTGAACGTCTGGGAGTCTTCGGATACTCAGGAGCAAAAGCGTGATAATTGATTTATATCATTGTTGGTTGCTTTTTAAACGGTGATAATAATCCTGCTATAAATAGTGTTTCAGAAGTAAGTGGTTTAATCGATGTTAATCCTGAACAAAAGGGGTAATGAAGATGAAAATACTTGCCGTGAATGGCTCTTATCGAGAAGGAGGAGTCACCGACCAACTAATAGCTTGTATGGTTGAGTTGATAAAAATTAAGCAGGTTGATATTGAAGTGATACAGTTAAGGGATTACCCAATAGAGTTTTGTCTTAATTGTCGCGAATGTACACAAAAGCCTGGAACTGCCCCGGGGGCTTGTATTCAGCAAGATGGAATGGCTGCTCTGGTTGACAAAATTGAGTCAGCAGATGCTTATATCCTGGCTTCTCCAACTAACTTTGGTAGTGTTTCTGCACTATTCAAACGTTTTATGGAGCGTTTGACCGTTTACGCATTCTGGCCCTGGGGAGCTAAGATCCCAAAGGCTCGCCAGTTAAAAAAAGCCACTAAAAAAGCCGTTCTGCTTTCTTCATGTGCAGCTCCAGGAATTATCGGTCGTCTATTTTTCCATACCATGAGCCAGCTAAAAATGACAGCTCAGGTAATAGGAGCGGGTATTTCTGGCCGTTTAACCATTGGTCTGATGGCAAATACTGAAAAACAGCAACTGGATGAAAAGACGAAAAGTAAGGCACAAAGGCTGGTGAATAATTTATTGAAGTCAGCAACCTGAAGCCATATTTTCAGAAGTAATAAATGGAGAGATAGTATTAAAAAATAGCAGGACTGGAAAAGACTCTCGTCGAGCTGGATGAGTTTAGCTATATATACCCAAACTCCCTGGAAATGCAGGTTAAGACCGATGATATTGCCTGACCATACAGTCAATTCCTGGTTGCATGGTTACGCGCCAGGCCAGTTCAACTTCGTTACTAAAATAAGGGTCGGTTAATTTAACGGCTTCAATCATGCTATCAAGCCATAGTATATATAGCTCTGGCTTGATATTCAGGTGATGTTTATCATGATTTTCAGCTGTTTTTGTGAGTGCCTCCGGGCTATGATTAGCATGCATCATAAATGCCATCGACTTCAGTAAAATCTTTTTTTGTTTCTTCATGTTTGTATTGGTGAACATCTTTTTTATTTCAGTGGAACAGGAAATAAATTTTTCATAAAAGCGTTCTAAAAACTCTGGGTCGTTTGTACAGCGTTGAAAGCTATCGTTAAATGTTTGTAAATAATTATCATTCATTTTAAGTTGTTTATGAGCATCTGTTGTTTCGTAGCTTGAATCTGCTAACTTTGTTTAATGGTATCTAGCTGATTTTAGCCGATTTTTAACTGGTTTTCAGTTTTTATTAATAATGAGATAATGATTGTTAAAATGAGCTATTAATTTGTTATTGAAAAAGATGTAAAGAACTA
>JADGFG010000218.1:4163-6963 GCA_016743995.1 Kangiellaceae bacterium
TTGTTGAATTGAGACAGTGGGGGTTGGCATATAAAGTGGGGCTTTATTACATTGGCTGGACTGAGAAGCAAGCGGACAGAGAAGCAATCAGGCAGCTGATTGCTTCTTTTTAATAAGCTTCTGTCTACTTGTATTTTTTTAAATCATGAGTTGTTCAATGACTATTGATGGTTTCAGAAAAAGTATCAATCAGAGCCATTTGTTTTTGATCGATTAAACGGAGTAGTCTGACTTCATAAGGTGCAACGAGCTTATTATCTATCAAGAACTGCTGGTTAAAAGGTAAAGTGAGTTGTTGCTTGCCTGCAGTCAGTGATTGAGCTGCATGAGTTTCGATTGCAGGTATTAACTGTCCATCCATTGTTGTTGCATACAATACGCCTCTGACTTCATAGCGACTGCTTTTATCAACAGAAAGTGATAAGTTTGCTTCAACATTTTCAGCATCGAAAGTCGCTGCCAGAAGCCTGGCTGTTGGATTACTAATTGCCAGGGCTAATTTTATATTACGCTTGATTATTACGCCTTGCTCAACCGCATTAGCAACCAGTTGAACTTCGTACAAGCCGTTAATGGGTGAAATGATTTTTTCTGGTTGAATCAGGTTAAGATGAATTTTTCCTTCATGATCGAGATGATAATCCACAGGGTGACTTTCACCATCTGGTGCTACCAGGCTTGCTAAGAGTTTTGTCGGGGGAATTAGTTGATTTTTTCGATAAATCTGCGCGGTAGCGTTAATGCCATTTCTTTTTGACAGTACCTGTGAACTCAACTGTAAATTTAACAGGTAAGGTGAGTTTTTCTCTTTGACGCTGACTACATAAAGATCATTTTCGCTTAGCGTTTGTAATGAGCGTAAAGTTAATTCTCTGGCCTGGCTATCAGCTCTGGTTTTTAAAGCGATTGTATTTTTGAATAAACCAACCTGAGAGAGTGAGTTTTCTGATATAACTTTTTCTATCAGTGAATTGCCGGAAACCTTACTTGATAATAACAGAAGCTTTTTACTATCCAGGCTTTGTGATAAACCAGCGTTATCATGGTTGACTCCCTGTGTAATTCGAATGAGCGCGCCTGCCTGTGTTAGATTGATGGGGATTCCTTTATTGAGCTCTTTGCCATTAAGCTGGAACCAGTATTCATCGCTCTGACTGATAATTTTCTGGTGAACGGGTTTCAGGCTAAGTTGATTGTTCTGTTTAAAGCTGTCTAGCTTAAAACTAAAATGGGTATAGTCTGATTTTATATTCTGCTTTGTAGTAGCTGAAGTGGCTGTATTCAGAAATAAACAGGTTATTATTAAAGCGGTGAGAAAGTTTTGTAGCGGTTTCATCAGTTTGCCCTCAAAGTTGATTGATGCGTTGAATGTCGTTACGTAACTGGCCATCAAGGCCAAAACAGCTGCGACGAGACTGTTGGTGACTGAGAGGTTCTTTGCCAGCGGTGCGCTCCTGATCATAAAACCAGACATGACCAGCTGCTGATTGCGATGAACAATCGAGGAAACCATCCGAGCATTTTGAAAGCCATTCCTGAGTCACCTCCAGTGCGACCTGACTGGCATAACCACCACAGTAGCTATCTCTGTCCCAGAATGCCGAATCAACATCGGTACCAATTATTGATTTAAAACTTTGTGGTAATGCTGGACGACCTCTACCGCCGAGTAACCAGTAGTGGTTGTAATACTGCATTGCACTGACTTGTTGTTGTCTGACAGCATCATTAGCGTATCCGAGAATCCAGCCAAGAATTTTTTCAAACACATTTCCGTTTATTACGGCGTCCGCTAACGGGGTTCCACCACTTGATGGCGCGATAGCTGTGACATTTTTTATTGTGTTGATAATTGCCGGGTAGCGTTTATCCCACGTGGGATTAGATAGAATCCAGCGAATGACATTGGCGCCATTTGAATGAGTAATGACATAGAGCGAGCGAATGTGATTAGTTTTAATAAACTGACTAATTTGTTCAGCAACACAGCCTCCAGCTCCAGGCCTCCACATATATTGATCGAGTTGACAGTTGATAATAACGTGGGGATTGTTGTTTCCTGACATTACAGAGTTGATAAAATGACTTTTCCAGTATTTATTCAGTGCATCAGTATGGCTACCGGTTCCATGAACAAATGCGACTCCGGTATTAGCTTGTAATAATGTTGAATAACTGAGAATGAATAATAAAATGAGTGTATTCAATTTGAGAATGGACATGTTTTTTCTCCTGTTAATAGAAGTAAAATAAATTGCATCTTTAATGCGCACTTTCGAAACTAGGTGGACATGTTGACTCTGTAAATCATGGAATTGAGATACGGTATTTTTCATTTTCAGTTAGAAAAACTGATCAGTTTTTTCAAAATTAAAATAATTGTTTTAAACATGTGTTTAATTTGAATAGTGTTTGCCAGATGCAGTCCAACTGACTAGTTGCGGCTCGTTTAAACCGGGTATTTTTCTGATGTAGAGTCAGTGGGTAGTTGGTTGATGAAAAATCAATAAACAAAAGCGGCAAATTGTTACATTGCAACAAGTTATTGCGGAAAATAGTTTTTGCAGGTGAGATTTATCTGGTGAGATTTATCAAGTAAAAGAGATTAATTTTGACTTAGTTATATATAGTAGAAGGATTAACCCGTTGGAAAAACGACTAAATGAGCTTACGCATTAATTGCTTCTGTTTTACCTTGGGTCAAAACTAACCTGTCGATAACGTAATCTCAATTGACTGGCAGTTACATAATTAATTGATATAACGCTGTCCTCTGATTTTAACTTTATAATTGAAATTT
>JADGFG010000219.1 GCA_016743995.1 Kangiellaceae bacterium
ATCTGGTGCAGCGTCTTTTTATAAAAATACTCACCTTGATAATTTACATAATGCTACAAATTTACGCTCTTATTGTAATCCAGGTCAAAAGTTACTAACGCTAGCTGACTATCATAAAAACTCTATCAAAACTCTGGAAAGTTTTGTCCCCATCTATAAGAACATTGAGAAATTTGCTGATGTTGTGCCTGATAATATCGCGCTACAATATCAAGATGATAGAATGAATTACAGGGATTTAAATTGTCAGGCAAATCAATTAGCAAATTATATACTCTCCACTGGAATAAAGTCAGAGAGTAGAATTGTCGTTTTTTTAGAGCCTTCTTTGCATATTATTGTTTCTGTCTTAGCTATATTCAAGTCGTGTTGTACCTATGTTCCGGTTGATCCGGCTTTACCTGAAAAGCGAATTAAAACAATTTTAAATGATGTCAATCCTGATTTGGTAGTAACTCAGTCATGGTCAACTGACAACTTGAAATCAGTTGAAAGTAAAATGCTTGTGATTGATGAAATTAGTCATTTATTATTCGCAGAAAGCAAAGTGAACCCATTTCTTCAGCCTGAGAAAGATTCATTAGCGTACATCTTCTATACGTCAGGAACTACAGGGCGACCAAAAGGAGTGATGGCAACTTATTCAAATCTTAATCATTATTTATCTGTTGCGCAGGAAAAATTCCTGTTTAATCAACGGGATTCCATGGCGGCCGTGGCAAGATATTCATTTAGTATCAGTATGTTTGAACTAATGTTTCCTCTCGTTAATGGTGGAAAACTGATAGTACTTGAACGTTCGCATATTCTTGATGTTTCCTGTATGTCTGAAACACTTCAGTCGTTAACTTTTCTGCACATGGGACCCGGTTTGTTAAAAGTACTGCTGTCTTTTATTAAAGACCGCTATCATGACATGTCGGTATTTCGCTCGTTACGACACCTTTCATCCGGTGGTGATATGGTACCACCAGAATTGATCAATCTTGCAGTCGGGCTTTTTCCATCAGCTGAAATATTTATTATATATGGATGTAGTGAAATTAGCTGTATGGGGTGTAGTTGGAAAGTAGAAGAAAAAAATAAGCTGACCAAAACTTACGTTGGAAATTCATTTTCTGATGTGGGAATGATTCTTCTAGATGATGACGGGCGGTCCATTGCAGCAGGTCAAACAGGCGAAGTTTGTTTTTCCGGTAAAGGGATTACTTCTGGTTATTTAAATAATATACGGTTAACTAACGAAAAATTCTTTTATAGAAATGACAGGCGTTACTACCGTACAGGTGACTCTGGCTATGTTGATAAATCGGGAAAACTTACACTGGTTGGACGAAAAGATTTTCAAATTCAGTTAAACGGCATGAGAATTGAGCCTTGTGATATAGAGTACCATTTAAAAAATATTGATGGTGTCAAAGATGCTGCCGTCGCAATGAAAGCTGTTTCTTCTGTGGGAGATGTCATTGTCGCGTACATTGTTTTAGTTTATGGTCATACGCTGGATAACCCCTGGTTGAAGAAAAAGTTAAGAGAACAATTGCCCGAATACATGGTACCCCGTGTTTATATCAGACTGAAATCTCTTCCCCTTAATTTTAACTTAAAGTTAGACAGAATGGCTTTGCCTGTACCAACGGAGCAACAAAAATCAGTAAGAGTTGATCTGGGAACCTTACCACAAACTGATATCGAAAAAGTTGTCGCAAAAATATGGTGTGAAATACTCGGTCTTGAAAAAGTTTATCTTGAAGATAATTTTCTTGAGCTTGGTGGAGATTCGCTGTTGTCAATTAAAATGATCATTGAAGTAGAGAGAGAAACAAGCGTTAAACTCTATGGCCTGGATGTTGCCAGAGAGTGTCTTGTTGTAATCGCTGAAACTTGTGACTCGACATTCTCCAGAGATTCTCAACGTAGTTCATCTTTACTCACCAATTTTTCGGTTAAATCAACGGAGTCATTTTTTATTGGTGAACATAAACCATTACATGCCATTTATCATAAAGCTAATACTGAAAACTGTCATTCTGCAGTGTTAATATGTCCACCTACAGGTCAGGATTATGTGAGGAGTTATTATTTTTTAAAGCAATTAGCGGTAAACCTGGCAAGTAGAGGCTATGCAGTACTTCGTTTCGACTATTATGGTTGTGGTGACTCCTATGGAGAAGATCTTGATGTGTCACTTAAACAGTGTATTGCAGACCAGAGAGCCGCCTGTCGTGAGTTGATAAAGCTTGCTTCTCCTGAGTCTGTTAAGGTAATCGGTGTCAGGCTTGGCGCAACGCTGGCTGTTGAGTCATTTTCTGAGACAGCTATTTCACAGCAAATATTGTGGGACCCTGTGGTTAGCGGAAAAGATTATCTTAAGCAACAGAAGTTAAAGCATGAATATTTATTAAATGATATGGAGTTGATTAAATTCTTAAGAGGCAGCAATACAAAGCACAATGTAGAGCATTGGGTTGGTTTTTCCTATAGCCAGTGCTTCATCAGAGAGCTTTTATCTTTAAAGCTTAATGAGAAATTGTGTAATCAATTACCCAATGTAAATTGGCTAATTTCAAAACCAGAGCGTTTGGCAAATGGTATAGATTTGTTTGATGATAGTAGAGAGGATTGTTGTACCTTTGTTAATAGTGATTTTGGCTGGAGCGAACCTGCAAGAACGGAAAGTGCGATTAATTGCGCGCATATGATGAAAGCACTTATTTATCAATGTACGGGGGCTGGCAATGCTTGAAACGACTTGTCAGTTTGGAGAAAAAAAACGTTTGCATGGCATTTTAACTATCCCTTCTGTGAAAAAAGAGCAAGACGGTAACAGACAGCAGAAAAATGTATTGTTATTAATTAGTGCAGGATTTCTTTCAACTTCTGGTCCGTTCAGACTTTACACTCTGCTTGCAAGAACAGCTGCGGATTATGGGATCACTACCCTGAGATTTGATCTGGGTGGACTGGGAAATAGTGAGCAAATTCATTCTGACTGGAATCTGGAAAAACGTACCCGACATGATATCCTTCAGGCCGTTAATTATTTGAGTGTGGAGCATGGTTATGATAATTTTACACTGTGTGGACTATGCTCAGGAGCAGAAGACTCATTTCGATACGCAAAGTATGATAAACGAGTAGTCGCTGTTATTCTGATTGATCCACATTGCTACAAAACAATGAACTATTACTGGCGAGAGTTTTTCAGTCGACGAATGCTGATAAAGATACTATTTAAGGTATATCAAATTTATAAGTCTATGAGCTTGAGCAGAACTGAAAGAGTCAGGGAAACCAAAACCTCACATGAGAATTCGCTTATTGATTATCAGTATATGTCGCTTGAAAAATCAAAAGCCATATTATCTCAATTAATGAATCAGGGAACGCTGATTCATTACATTTATACCGGGGCGGTATTAGAGCTGTTCAATGATAAAAAACAGGTTGTGGAAATGTTTAATGGAGTTGATTTCAATGGTCAGGTTAGTGCTGATTACCTACCGGATATTGATCATACGCAAATTCTTAAAGAAGATAAGTCTGTTTTAATTTCACATATTATTAAGGCTATTAACAGCTGGCAAGCGGGGTGAAATCACATTTTGTCATTATGATAGCTCTAATCTATCTCTTTCAATGGAAAATTAATTTACTTTTCCTATACTTAAGTAAAGTGTGTTCCAGATTTCATAAGAGATAAAATGAGAAAAATTGCATCGGGAGTCATTCTATTTATTGCGATAATTTATTTTTTTGGATTAAGCACGACTGAAAAAAATCACTCTGTGGTAATTGAATCAGCCAAAAAAGAAGTTGTTATCAATAATAATCAAATAGCACAACGTAAAAAATTGCTTATTATGGGGTACAGAACGAGCGTTAGAGAACCGTTGATAAAGGAAGAGCCAGATAATAGTGGTTTGTATTATGATTTGTATAACACGGTTGCGCTAAAGCTAAATATGGAGCTAAAGGTGGTAAGAGCGCCAAAAAACAGGATTCTAAAAGGGATTAAGCAAGGTAAAATCGATTTTTATCCAGGGTTTACCTTCACAAATGAAAGATCGAGTTACGTTTATTATATTAATAATGGTTTGCCCGGTGGTTACATTGGCGTATCACGAAAAGATTTCCCGGAAGTAACTGATTTGCGCCAGTTAGTTGGAAAAGATTACATTATTCCTATGGGAAGCCCTAGTTTGTTGGATGACGATGAAGGAATCAGAGTGCACAGTGTGCCAGAGTTATCAATAGCTAAAGCGGTAAAGCTGATACAGGATGAACAGGGTGACTTTTTTATATATGACCGGGGGTCATTAGAATATTTTTTCTATTCGCGCGAAATTAAAGATTTAAAGTTACACTATTATGCTTACAAAGGTCCAGAGCCGATGTACCTTGGATTTTCCAGAAAGTCTCCGCATTATCAGGAAGATAATAACGTTTATTACAGGGTAGATAAGCCATTAAGTATTGACAACTTTCCTGTTCGGTTAAGTGAAAGCTCTCTGGCTTTTAAAATTGAAAGAACATTAAAATCTATGAAGAAATCTGGTGAAGTACAGAAGCTCTATGACCGTTACTACAAAGCCAGATAACGGAATCACTCATTGATACCATAGATTAATCTGGTGATGGAAAAAAGCGCTTTGATTTCCAGTTGCTAGTCATTGTGCTTGTCATTTGCCTTGCACTGGAAATAAACTGATTTGTATGAAGTTTGAATATCAGAAAAATATCCTTTCCCCCTTAGCCACAAGGCTACTTCGCATTGTTTTGACTATCTACCTGCTAATTGCCATGACTACGACAGGGATTATGCTTTTGCTGGAATATGAAGAAGAGAAAGACAAGGTGGGTGGGCAGGTCGATAATATTATTACAATGTTTGAGCAGGTGTTAGCCAATGCGATGTGGAATTATAATGAAAATCAGATGAAGGCGACCTTATTATCAATCATGGGTAACGCAAATATAATTGGTGTGGCATTATTAGATGCAGAGCATACGCCGCTCGATAAATATGGTGTAACGGAGATATCTTCTGGCGTAAATATTCAAAAAAGTGAGAGTCTACAAAAAATATCCAGTGACAGTGGTTTATCTTCTGGCTCAATTGAACAAAGTAAAGCTTCAGCATTATTTGATCAGATTTACTCATTTAGTTCTCCTGTTTTCTACAGAAAAGACGTGGGTAAAAGTGAGGTCGTTGGTTATATCACTATTTATACCAATTCCTCTATTGTCATTGAGCGGGTAGCCTATACATTTTTCATTACTATTGTGAACGCATTTATAAAGACTATTTTTTTATGGGTTATTTTTTTATTTGTGTTAAGAAAACTGGTTGCTTTTCCTTTAGGTTCATTAACACAGTCAATTGAAAATTTTAACCCTGGAAGCGATAGCGTAGAAAAACTGCCAGACTCCTCTGATATGACTGAAGAACTCATGAAAAGAAATGATGAAATAGGGGAGTTATGTCGCTGTTTTGTTGAAATGAAATCAGCTATTCTCTTAAAAAATAACGAACTGCAAATTTATCGAGAAAATCTCGAAGAGCAGATCAAAGAAAGGACTAGAGATCTGGTTTATTCAAACTCAAAATTACAGAAAGCGTCAAGAGCAAAGAGTGAATTTTTAGCTAATATGAGCCACGAAATAAGAACGCCAATGAACGGTGTCCTGGGAATGGCCGAACTATTGAAAGACACACCATTAGCACATCAGCAACTTAGCTATGTAAATGTTATTCTTAATTCTGGCAATGCGTTATTAAGAGTGATGAACGATGTACTTGACTATTCCAAAATTGAAGCTGGAAAAATGGACATTGAAATAATCGTCTTTGATGTGGAGCAACTCATTGACGAGTGCGTCTCTATTTTTTCACTAAAATCCAGTGAAGATAATACAACGCTCGTCGCGAGCATATCTGCTGAAGTTCCTCGTCATGTGAAAGGTGATCCAACTCGTATACGGCAGATCATTATTAATCTTTTAAGTAATGCTTTTAAATTTACTGACGCCGGTAATGTTATCGTGAGAGTGAAGCTGGACCATAGCTTTGGCCCTGAAAGCATCAGGTTAAGATTTGAAGTGACTGATAGCGGTATTGGCCTGACGAATGAACAGGTAAAAAAATTATTCAGGTCATTTTCTCAGGCGGAACTTTCAACAAGCAGAATTTACGGTGGTAGCGGTCTTGGACTTGCTATTTGTAAGCAGTTATCTGAATTGATGGGGGGACAGATTGGCGTAGAAAGTACTATTGATGAAGGCTCAACCTTCTGGTTTACGGTTATGTTATCGTTACCTGCTGAAGAAGAAATGCCAGAGTTTAATGCAGATAGCAGTTTGCTTAAAGATAAATGGGTTTTAATTATCGACGATAATTCAATATTTACAGAAATTATATCAGAGCAGTTAAAAAGCTGGGGAATGTTTGTTGATACAACCCATAGCGGAGAAAGCGCTATTAAATTGTTACACGAAACTAGCAGAAAAAATCACCATTATGATGTGATGATCATTAATGTTGAGTTGCCTGATATCAATGGCATAGAATTATCTCGCAAGATTAGTCTTGACCCGTTGATTAACGAAGCAGGAACCTTATTAGTTAGTGATGCAAGATACTTGCCGGAAGCGGAGACTATAGTTCATGAAAATTTCATGTTAACTCTGGAAAAACCGGTTACAGCCTATGTGTTAAGAAAATCTTTATTAGACTTGTTGGGTGGTTCTGCTACTGGAACGGTAGAAAATAATCAAAATAAAAACACTGATCTTTATTCGCATCTTAAAGTGATTGTCGCTGAAGACGTTATTGTTAATCAAATGGTTATACATTTAAATAAGAGAATATAAAAAAATACTAGGTATTTAAATAAATAATTGAATACAATATCAAGCTATTTTACTATTTTAAACTTATTATAT
>JADGFG010000220.1 GCA_016743995.1 Kangiellaceae bacterium
GAAATTCTGGGGGGTAATGTTTACTCATATTGACACCTTTATGTTATGGGGTAATGATAACACCTCTAACTAGGTGGCCAAAATAGTCTGCCACAACAACTCGCATTTTACAGTGAGCTAGCCAAAGTCCGGACAGTCTACGCATTGTTCCTATTTGCTACTTAGGTAAGGATTTAAAGCCTGGCTCTCTTTGAATATCTGCCAAACGAAGACTGGACAGCCTGCTTATTGATTTCGTTTTCTGGTAACAATCTGTTATTCATGTAAAATAGTCTAAGTTGCTGAGTTGATCGCTTGTGTAAGTTAAGTTGGTAATCAAAAATCTCTGCTAGCAATCAGTTTTTTAAGCTTAAGAAAAGGAAAACAGGCTTTGTTAAAATTTTATGTGTTTTTATCTGGAATCTTGTCATTTAATGTATTGGTACAGAGGGAAGCCGGTGGTTGCTTTGGCGTTTTGCGCCCATTGCTCAACAAGCACGTTAAGTTGCGTGTGTACCGAATTGCTATCTTTGTTGTTATTGCCCTCTGCGCTTCGTGCTCTTCGGTCGAAGATACTGAAATTGCCGACCTTCAATCTGTAGTGAAGAACTTTGAAAATGATGAGCATGCCGATCTGATTTCAGTAACGGTACGGCAAAATGGCAAGCTAGTTGTCGAGCAATTCTACAATGGAGCCGATGAGCGAACGCTAGTCGATGTAAGATCTGCTGGAAAAAGTGTTACCTCGTTACTTTTTGGAATTGCACTCGACCAGGGTGCGATCAAAAGCATTCATGATCCAGTCGAAAAATATTGGCCAGAAAGTCAAGGAAGCGCGGTTGGGTCGGTTCAACTTTTGGACCTGCTGACTATGCGAAGCGGTTTGTCTGCTGACGCTGATGATCCGGAATCTCCGGGACATGAAGATAAATTAGACGCTTCGCATGATCCGCTCTCTTTTCTAATGACTGTTCCTGTCGCAGAAAAACCGGGAACCCGGTATCGATATAATTCCCTTGCAGCTTACGTTACTGGTGTAGTAATTGGACGTGCCACTGGCATTGGCTTGGAGAATTTTGCGCGTGATAACCTGTTTAATCCACTAGAAATAAAACGCTGGAATTGGCAAAAGGATTTGTCAGGACAAACCCGGGGGCAGGGAAATCTGTTTTTGACGGCTTCTGGCTTCGCAAGAATAGGTGAAATGGTTCTCACTGATGGTAAGTATAATGATCGACAAGTGGTTAGTAGTGACTGGATTAAGAAAAGTTTAAAGCCTCGTTTTGATATTTCAGATAGTGATCCTTATGCCAGTGATTATGGTTATTACTGGTACCATCAAACCTACGCTGCTATTGATGGTTCTGTCGAATATTTTTTCGCTTCCGGGAATGGGGGGAATAAAATCTACGTGATTCCCCGTTTAAGTATGGTTGTCTCAATTATGTCACGGGCCTATGGACAGGGGCGAGGGCAGCGGCGTTCTGAAAATATTTTGAAAGCAATATTGGCTACGCAGACTAAAAAACAGTGACCTCAATTAAAACAACCGGGTAAAATGTTTTTCTTTTTACTATTTAATAAATTTATCTAAACATGGAGAAAATAAGAAATGAAGTACAAGTTATTAATTGGAATATTGCTCTCTCTGATTTCCAGTACCGTTTTTTCAGAGCCTACAGTGCCCAGAGTGATTAGCGCTATTGAAATTCAGGGCGCGGATGGTACTGTAATGTTAAAGACTCCTGAAGCATGGGGCACGAGTTGCGCGGGAACGCCCGTAGACACCGTATATTTTGATAAGAGTTCCGTTGTTGCCTATGATGCCATGCTTTCGATGGTACTGAGTGCTTATATGGCACATAAAAAAGTTAGATTTTATGGCGGTTGTAACGCTGCTAAGGGAAACAACTTTTATAGTGGTACCTACCTGATCATCAGTGAAAACTAAGTCATAAACAAGTGCCTTTAATGTAAATTATTACCAATGGCCAGCAGAATCTCAATTATCTATAATTGAGATTCTGCTGAGGCCGATCATAGCGCAAATTAGAAACTTTTCAATTCTAATTGATAATCACTCTCATTTCTAATAGAATAATCAATTTAAAATATCTCAGTAATCAGGAAAATCTCTATCATGTTTGTTACGCTAGCTTGTATCAGCACGTTGATTGGTGCGCTGGTTGTTTACCTGGTGAACAAAAATCAGCGTTTGTTGAATAAACCACTCGCGGGCAATAGTATTCTTTCAGGTTATCTCTGTTTGTTGATGGCATTCATTTTCTGGTATCAGTTTTTAACGCCAGCTGCTGCGGTTTTTATGTGGTTAATGACCTCAGCTTTGTTCTTTATCACTATTCCATTGTTAACATTACTTAAACAGAGTAATCATTGATGAGTCAATTAACAGCTGAAGACATTATACAACCCCACTGGTGGGAAAAATCTCTTGTGGGTCTATTTCTGGGACTAACGCTTTCTTATCTGTTGGTCGGTCTTTTTGCCTGGTATGGCCCTGGTGGAATAGACGCTGAATTTAAAGTGCAATTTAATATGTGGATGGTAAGCCCACTCTGGCTAAGTATTGTAGCCTTTACTTTTATGTTTAAAACTGCTGGTCAGGCATTTCGTACTTTGTTTTTTTTAAATAGTGTTGCTTTTGGCGTATTCGTATTTTTGAGGTGGGTGATTTGAAAATCAGAGGCGATATAATCCGTACTTACCAGAGCATTCATACATGGACTGGTATTATTGCAGGTCTGGTACTGTTCATCGGTTTTTATGCTGGATCTTTAACTTTGTTTAAACCAGCGATACAACAATGGGCTACACCGTCAACTCAAAAATTACAACAGTTGGAACTTGAACAACTCAATAGTCTGGTGCAACAGGCGGTTAAAGGTTTTGATAAAGCAAAACAGGGATTTATTCTGGATTTTTATGCTAACAGCTCTCCAATGAAATGGTACGAAAAAGGAGGCGGGCGGGGGTTACGCCTGGATGACGAATTAGTTCATGCCAGTCTGAACCAACAAGGGGAAATAGTTACCTACCAGGCTCAGGAAAATGAATTAGCGAGCTTAATCGATCAGCTGCATCGTACGGCCGGTATTATCGGTAAGGTTGGCCACGATGATCTGGGGGTGTTAATTTTAGGTATCGCTGCAGCGCTCTATTTTCTGGCTATCATTTCCGGAGTCATTTTTTTACTGCCTACTTTGGTCAAGTCATTTTTTGCATTAAGAACAGATAAAAGTACTCGCCGGTTCTGGTTAGACAGTCATAATTTAGTTGGTATGATCAGCTTACCATTTCATATCATTATTGCATTGAGCGCATTTGTATTTGCATTTCATGATCCCATTTATGATGGTTTGTCAGTCGCTTATGGCGATAAGCCGTTGTTTGAACGTCGAGCATCATCTACACAGGTTTATGACATCAATAAGCTGCCGGAAATTCAACAATACCTTAAAAAAATCAGGGAAGTGGCACCGGATTATGAGTTAGAAAGATTAACTTTTACTAAACTTTCTAAAGCAAATCCTTCTTTAGCAATTGAACTGCAGGCTTCTGACCAGATGATGCGTGGTGGTTATAGTGATGTTGTTTATATGCACCCCTACACTATGGAAATTGAGTACTCTAGCGTATTCAATGAAGATAGTGGGGCATATGGTCCAATTGTTTCCAGTTTTTTCAGTCTTCATTTTGGTAATTATGCTGGAACTTTTGGGCGCTGGATCTATTTCCTTTTAGGGTTATCTGGTGCTTTTCTGTTTTATAGTGGAAATCTTTTATGGATAGAGAAGCGTCGAGTCAAACAACCAGAGCAGAAAACATCCTGTCGAGTAATCGCGGCTTTAACGGTCGGCGTGTGTCTGGGATCAGTATTGGGTGTAGTGGTCAGCATGCTTGCCAGTAAGTGGATTTACCTCTATTTGCAGCAAGCCAATAGCTATTACCTGTATTGCTATTATAGTACGTTCTTTTTAGCTATCGTTTATTGTCTCAGACGTGGTCCTGCCGTTGGTGCAATACATGTGTTACGTGCTTTATCTCTGACTTGTTTTGCTATTCCTTTAACGAGTTTATTGTCGCTCTCTTTAACGGCGCCAGGCACAACGCAGTTATTTAATTACGCTGACTATACTATCGATCTGATGGCATTATTATTTGCCGGTGGGTTTTATTTTTGTGCCAGAAAAACCAGAGTTAGAGCTTTAACGGGTGAAAAAAACAGTGTGTGGGCAATGAACAACTCTCGACAAGCAGAACCGGTTAGCGTGACTGAGCTTAATACGGCAACACCTGTTAACTCAGTGGTGCCCGCCAATTATGCTTCATCGACAGCAACAGAAAGGAGCTCATAGACTCCTTGCTGTTGACGAAGCTTGTATTGTCGAGTGCTAAAAATAGTAAGTAATCGAAACACCTGCTGTACGCGGGTCTACGATTGCAGCGTAGCCTTCTGGATAGCGTCGACTCGCTGGTTCTTGAGAAAGCAAAGACTTTTTATTGAAAGCATTGTTAATAAATGCGTTGAATAACCAGTTTTCCAGTGTGTAATTAATATTAAAGCTTGCCACCATATAATCTCCAGCAACTCGCTCTTGTGTATTAGTAATTTCACCAAAATAGTTATCAACATAATTCGCGGAGAAGCCTGCATCTATGTTGTCAGCAAGCCAGTATCTGATGCCAATATTCGCCGTGACTCCTGGAGCAGAGCTTAATTCATTACCATCAATATGCTGATAGATATCGTTGCCATCTTTAATTTCAGATTTAAGTAAACCCAGGCCACCATTAATGTGTAAATCTTGCGTGATCATTGATGATATTTCCAGTTCAGCACCATAAGTGATTACATCGTCAATATTATTTATTTTACGATCAATTCCTGGTGCCTGATAGCCATCATAATCATTGTAAAAAGCATTTCCGCTAATATTTAAATTGCTATTATCAAAGGTTGAGCGTAAACCGACTTCATAGGTGTTTACCGTTTCGGAGTCATAATAATAATATTCGCCTGTGGCCCATTCTAAAGCGCCACCGCCAGCGTTATATCCGCGACGTGCGCTAGCTAATGCTGTGGTTGAGTCTGAAATTGTGTACTGAAAAACCAGCTTTGGCAATTGAATGGTTTTACTTTGATCGAGTACTGAGGTTGAAGGAGCGCCTCCCGTCAGGCGGCTAAAGTCACGATATTGTGATTCTCGCTCGATTCGACCGCCGGCAATTATACTAAAGTCAGTTGTAAACGCATAACTTGCTTCACCATAAATGGCTTTAGAATCACTTTCGTCATGACCGTAATAGCTGAAGGCGCTGGTGCTGGCGTAATTTTGCTTGCGTTTAAACCAGGCAAAACCAACAAAGCCTTTAAACTCACTGTTATTTAACCCAAAATTAAACTTGCTGTCGAGTGTCCTGTTTTCTTCATCCATTTGCAACTGTTGCTCACGAGCAATATTTTGCTCATAGCTATCAAAACCCCATTCGTAATCCATGAAAGCAGCCAGAACATCAACACTAGTGTTCTCAGTTAATCGGTAATCAATACTTAAGCTCGATGTTTTTGAGTCTGTATTCATATAACGTTGCATCACAGGTATAAACGCCCAGGGATCATCAACAGTAAAATAGTTTCTACCCGTATTACCTTTTTCTTCATTGCTACTAAAGGTAAACAGGGTGCTTAACTTATCCAGCGCTTCAGGTTCCCATAATAGCTTTCCTTTAAAGCGTTGAGTTTTTACTTCATTCAGATCAAACGGAGGTTTGTGTGATTCAAATATGACACTGTTATCATAGTTCTCACCATCCAGAATTTGGGCTGTTAACCGAAGCGCTAACTCGTTATCTATGATGGGTCCAGAAGTCATCAGTGAAGTGTCTATATAGCGACTCTGGTTTCGGTAGCCAACGCGGACGGCGCTTTCCCACTCGTATACCGGGTCTTTAGTTTTAATAAAAATCATACCGCCTATACTGTTTCTACCATTGCTGGTAGATTGCGGGCCACGGAAAATTTCGATTTGCTCAATGTCCCAGATACCGGTATCACCGGTGAGATCAGCCATAAAAGGCTCAGCGACACCATCGATCAGCGTCGTAACACGTGCTTTTGAACCGCCTGATACACCGTTAAAACCTGTTGCGGAGCCATTGCCAGATACACCCCGAATATCGGGTGCAGCACCAGACAGAACTACGACGTTTGGAATATCGGAAATAGCGCTACTTATGCTGATGTGCTGCAGGCTTTTAAGAGATTCTTCTGTGATTACAGAGAGAGAAGATGCGGTATCTTTGAATTTTCGATTAGCTTTTTCGCCATAAACAATGATGGTTGCTAATGACTGTTCTTCAACAATTTCTATCGTTTCGTCCGTTGCAAGCAAAGAGTTGGTTACGATAGATAGAATTGCACAAGTAATGATACTTAATTTTTTAATTAACATTTCTTACCTTTAACGTTGTGATTGATTATATTTTTAAATATTTAACGATTTTTAATTAACGGTTTACAGAGGAGGTAGATTATATCCAGAGATAACGCTATTGAGAATCATTATTATTAAAATTAAGCAGAGAAAATGTTTGAGAAATAGTGTTTAGACACAGGGTGAGGATGGACCGTTGGTAAACGGCTATTAAACGGTCAATTTTTCAAGGAACGCTAGTGTTAGTCAACGGCAGTATCCTGGGTTCTAAGTAACCGAACGCAGATGAAATCAAAGTGTTCGGCTTTTGAGTTGCCAGGTTACCCGACGTTTGTATTGCTCGCTTTTTTATTCAGCTTTGCAGTAACTTGTGAACCAAAAAGCGAAAGCAGCAACAAAAATAAAATAACCAGTGTAATTGGTCTTTCAAACAGATAACTTAATTCGCCGCCACTGATTTGATAAGTGTGTAACAATGAACCTTCGGCCATGCCCCCGAGCAATATACC
>JADGFG010000221.1 GCA_016743995.1 Kangiellaceae bacterium
AGACAGGCCGCCAGAAGAAGACCCATTTATATCTCCTATATTTTTTTAATGATAACTAAAGTAAAAGTTTTGAGGCCTCGATATTCAAATTACGAGTAACAACTAATGATTAAAGACAAAAATATAGCTAAAGAAATTAACGACTTAATGCTCGAGTATCAAGGGAAACTTTCTGAGTCCGTTGTAACAGTTAGAGATAACTGTGATGAAAAAGAAGCCTACGAATATCGTAAAGCTGTTGGAAATGTTTTGGGTAAGATGATAGTTCAAATTATGAATCCTATTTATGGCGAGCATATGGATTTAAGGCCAGAACAGTTAAAATAACAGCGGGAGTCTCAAGCAGAACTCGAGCAGTAAAGAGAGCTGCTGCAGATTATTTTTTGTCAGGCATTTAGGGGGATACGTAATGAAAATGATATCGTACGAAAATATTACCTATGATAACCTGAAGAATAGACTTGAGGAAGACGGAATTGCCAGGTTGAAGTTAAGCCGAGAAAGAGCTGTAGCTTGTCGTAAACTATTAAGCAGTTTTTTTGGTATTAAGGGATTTAGCAGAAAAAATGAGTCGTTTCTGAAAAGAATGAAATTTTTGTTTGCTGGATTATTCCGAGTGTTATATACACTTGTTTTTTACAATAAACTTTTTGAACTAATAGTTTTTTGCAACCAATTAAATATTAACTCTTTTAAAGAAGATAGGTTGGAAAAAGATATTTTTGTTTTTAGTTTTGAGAAGACTATTTGATGTGATTGTTTTGAATGCCTTATGGTTTCGGTGTATTTTGAGCATTGGGTTTGCCGAACTTTAGGCGAGTTTTCGATTCGAATATTAACTTGATGCGTGGGCGACCGGAAAGCATCACCGAGCATTCGTTTTTGTGTTTGCGTTTGAACCGCAGACAAGCAATCCTTTGCGCTTTCCTCCTTTAGATTTTCATCGGGCACATATAAAAGAACTACTGTAAATACCAAAAAACATTGATTAAACCAATCTTTACAATAATCTTCCTGGCAATTTTAATGGGAAAAAACCTAGCCTGAAAACTTTATATTATCAGCTGACAATATATTCCTGCCTTACGCTCTCTGGTAATTCTGGCTTCAGTTTCGTATAAAACATATAAAAATATCTCAATACGCGTTGCAAACGCTAATGATTTGCATTATGATCAGTGCGAAATACAGTTTCATTTCTGTGAGTGTCCTCGAATTAATTTAAGTGGTTTTCTTTTTGAAATAAAAATCATTTGAAATTTTGTCATGCAGAGTAATAAAACGTAAAGAAAAACAAGTCATAAATCGTAGGAATAAAAATGCAAATCCCATTGATTAAAGCTCGTGTATTAGTATTGAGCGCTATTTTATCATCCCCAATCGTTGTGAATGCTGACAACGATGCTCAGCAAGCTTTAAAAAGAATAGTCAGCTCCGATCAACCCTCTGGTGCACAATCCAGTCAGTCCGTTGAGGATGCTAAAATTGAAGAAGAGAAACCCGATAATCTACTCACAATTACGACTTCATCACGTGGTTTAATCGCTTATGTGAGTGCTGCGGGCTCTAAAGATGATATTCCGGTCATTGAAGCACCCATGTCAATTTCGGTTTTAACCGAAGAAAGAATTAAAGATATTGGCGCAAAAACTATTCAAGATGCTTTAGGTTATGTTGCCGGTGTTTATAACGGTCCGTATGGTTCAGATTCCCGTGGGGACTGGTCTGTGATTCGTGGTGTTGACCCTGTGTTATATTTAGATGGGATGAAAATGCTTTATGGCTATTATAATAATACAAGGCCCAACCCTTATGGATTAAGCCAGATTGAAATATTGAAAGGTCCGGCATCGGTTTTATACGGCCAGGGGTCAACTGGCGGCATTGTCAACCTGGTGAGTAAAAAACCGCAAGCAGAGTCTCAGGGTGAAATATGGGCACAAGTAGGAAGCTTTGACCGCCAACAAATTGCCATGGATTATACGGGCGCATTCAATCAGGATGCATCGCTATTATATCGAGTCAATGTTTTGTACCGTGACAGCGAATATCAAACGGATTATGTTGATGACAACAGTTTATATTTTGCACCAGCGCTGACCTGGTTTGTTGGTGATGCGACTGAACTGACGTTACTTGCCAATGTTCAAAGAAATGAGACGGGTTCGAGTACTCAGTTTTTCCCTCATGTGGGTACCGTGCGGGAGGCGCCTTTCGGACAAATTCCGGTTAATCGGTTTATCAGTGAACCTGGCTATGATGGTTACGATACCGAACAAGATGCGTTGACCGTTTTATTTGAACATGAAATAAACGATACCTGGTCTGTAAAAGCCTCTAGCCGTTATATGGATAGTTCTTCGGAATACCGCACCATGTATGCTTATCCGTTTAACTTACAAGCTGACCATCGCAACCTGTTACGTTCCGTTTCAGTATCCGATGCAGATGTCACCTCTATCACCGGTGACGTACGTTTACACGCAAAATTTGATTGGGGAATTGCCAGTCATAGCATTGTGATCGGTTATGATTTTCAAGATGTAGAGACTAATAAACAATCATTCTTTGGCTCTGGAATGGGAGGCTTGCTCGATGTGTACTCGCCACAATATGGTGCTACGCCATTACCTGACCCAGACGCTTTACTGGCAAACCGAAATATTAACCGAGTTTACATTGATCAGGCAGGTTTGTATTTTCAGGATCAAATAAAAATAGACGAGCAATGGATTATTTCACTGGGCGCCAGAGCCGATAAAGCCAAATCGGTTGCGGCAACTCATAACGCCGCCGGTGAGTTTCTCAACAATAACGAACAGTGGGATGAAAATGAAACGACGACCAGAGTCGGATTGTTATACATTTTTGATAATGGGCTTTCACCCTATGTAAGCTACTCAGAATCCTTTGAACCAATGGCGGGAAGTACATCCGACGGTAATCCGCTTAAACCGCATCGCGGAGAACAAAATGAAATTGGTGTAAAATTTCAACCGCAAGGAAGTGAGCATCTGATTACAGCGAGTTATTTTGATATTACTGAAAAAAATCGTTTGATACCAACGCCAACTATCGAAGATCCATTAGCTAATGCACAATCAGGTAAAGCAGAGATCAATGGTATAGAAGTTGAGGCACAGCTGGAATGGGATACAATCGATATTTATGCCAACTATACGCATAACGATGCAAAAGATGAGTCGAAGCAGCCTATTAATTCAATTCCTGAACAAATGATTTCTGGCTGGATAACTTATCGTCCTGAGAGTTTCTTACCTGGTTTTAAAGTAGGTTTAGGTACAAGATACGTTGGTGAAACTTCATTCTTAACAATGATTGATGAACAGTCGGAGCGTTATCATACGCCAGATTACACGATGGTTGATTTGATGTTAGGTTATGAGATTGGGCAATTTGATTTCATGATTAATGTCGATAATCTGACTGATAAAACCGTTGTCACAACTTGTCTTGATCGTGGGGATTGTTTTTATGGACAACAGCGTACCGTGACAGCAAACCTTCGGTATCAATTTTAGTAGTATGTTAGTCTACTGCACATCATCAATGAAACAAGATTGATTAAGTCATTATTACAAATGAACGATTATTTTTATTTTCCAGTGATCATTAATTTTATCGGCATTGCTGTTATTTATGCTTGCTGGAATCATTTTAATAGAAATAAATTCGCCCTTAATTTTGTAGGATGGGGCGTTATTACAATATCAATGCTATTCTGGGTTGAGTTTTATGGCGCGGAATATGGCATAGTCTTTAGTTGTATTTCAATCTCTATAACGGGGTTGCTTTGTCTTGGTGTTAATTATCAACGTCGCCCGCAAAAAGTGGTGCAAAAAAACTATCAAAATAACTGGATTGGCGTAAGGCAAACTTCCACTCGCTTTTTAACTTTTCTAGTCGCCGGACCTCTTGCTTTATTTGCCTGCTGTGCATTGTGCTTATTAATACCACACTGGTTTAGCGAGCAGAGAAGTCACAATTTGGTATTGGCTGCATTTTTATTGCCGATATTATGGGGATTGGTCAGTTTCTGGGTTTGTGCAAAAGACGAGTTGCTGGTTCCTTTTGTTGTTATTCTGTTAACTGGAATATTCAGTAGTTTGATATTATTTTTATAAAGAACAAATCATGACAATTAAGCCATCAAATCAATTAGTAAAAAGCGCGCTTTCTGGCCATTCATGGTTAGGGTTATGCGTGAGTGCGCTAATGTATTTAATCTGTTTAACAGGAACATTATCGGTTTTTTTTGAAGAGTTTGAGCGTTGGGAGCAGCCAGAAATAGAAGAGTACTCTACCTACTCTACTAAACAGATTGAAACGGCACTTTCTTATTTTTCTAATCGAATAGAAAAAACGCCTGAATCTGTCTATGTGGTATTGCCCACACAGGCAGTGCCGAGAATTCATATTTCTGGCGATGGTAAAGAGTGGTTTGTCAACCAGAACGGCAGTTTGAGTTCGCCGCCAGAAGAAGGCTGGACTCACGGTTTAAAAGCGTTACACACAACACTTCATTTGCCACAGACATTGGGTCTTATTGTTGTGGGTGCATTGGGGGCAATGTTGTGCGGCTTAATTGTGTCGGGATTATTAGCCCACCCACGAATTTTCAAAGATGCATTTCGATTACGCCTTGGAGGCAACAAACGACTAGAGCAGGCTGATGTTCATAATCGCCTTGGCGTTTGGGGGACACCCTTTTATTTGATGATTGGATTAACCGGGGCCTATATTGGATTGATTAGTGTGTTAGTGGCTTTCGCAGCACCTGCCTTTTACGATGGTGATAGAGAAGCGATAATCGAAGCTGTTTATGGTGGAGACCCAGAGCTTAGTCAACCAGTTGTACCGTTTAATATTGAAAATGCCTTTGAGACTCTGGCCAGAGAGCATCCGGATGCAACGCCAATTTATATGGTGTTTCAAAAGATGGATACGGAACAACAGTTTCTGGAAATTGCTGCAACGCTCCCTGGCCGTCTGATTTATTCAGAAATGTATCGGTTTACCACAACCGGAGAACTGCTCGATCATCAACGTCTTTCTGATGGACCTGTTGCCAGGCAAGTTGCTTATTCGGTTTATCGTTTACATTTTGGTCATTTTGGGACCGGCTGGACTAAAATTGTTTATGGTTTACTGGGGGCAGGGCTAACAATTATTGCCGCTACCGGGGTTAATATCTGGTTAGCTCGGCGTAAAAAAGTAAGTTGTGCCAATGATATGTGGTTAGCAATGGTATGGGGAACGCCTCTTGCGTTAGCTGTGTCGGTCATTACTAACAACTTGTGGCAGTTGCCAGTTTCAGGTTTCTGGTTAACATTATTATCCTCGATTATTTTATGTTGTGTTTTTAAGGGGGGTAGTCGATCAAAAACGATTTTAATTCGTTTAACAGGGTTAAGTCTGGTATTGGTGATGTATCAGTATTATTTAAAGTTTGGTTCATTCGACTTAAATCCGGCCGCATTAAAAATTAATATGGCAATCATATTGATGCTTTCGGTTTATTTGTTGCTAGTGATTAAGCGATTTTTTATAAAGCGATAGATCTTCCTTTTTCTCAGGTAGGGTGGGAGACGTGCAGCAGGTATTAATGGGCGATTACTGAAGTAAAGAAAAGTGTAAAATTTTATAATAAGGGCTTCAAGGTCACTGAAACTAATCGATAATATAAAATATTCAGCTATCGCTCAGTTGTATAATAAATTCTTTCAATAATGAATCATTCGGAAATTAAATTCTGTAAGTACGAATTTTACTGTCGAGAGACAGATTTATAGGTGCTTGAGTTATCTGGTCAATATGATGTTGTCTATGGTTAATGATTTCTGTATATTTTGAAAGCCAGACTAATTTCAGTTAAAAGAGTGCAGCTGTAAGCTTAGATAAGAAAGCTCGAAGATTATAAATTCGATAGAATAATTTTCCAGAGGAAAACGATGAAAATATTTATAAGAACTTTATTTTTAATGATCGGTACGCTTTGTTCTTATTTGTCCAGTGCAAATGGGCAAGAGGGGCCACAAACGGATAAAATTAAAGAGCTCACGATTTATGTAGCCAGAAAAGTGATTACTATGGATGAGGCTCAACCCGTAGCTGAAGCTATAGCTGTCGCAAATGGCACTATCGTTTCTGTGGGTACGCTGGATTCATTGAAACCCTGGACCAGTCAGTTTAAAACCACCATTGATCGAACATTCGAAAAGAAAATTTTAATGCCCGGGTTTATCGATCCTCATGTACATCCTTCTTTACCCGCTATTCTTACTCAATTTCCATTTATTGCACCAGATGACTGGGATATTCCAACGGGGAAGTACCCGGGAGCGAAAAATCAGGAAGATTATATTGCTGCTCTGAAAAATCAAGTTGCTCGATATAAAAATAATTCGAAACAAGATAAATCAGTTCCTTTCGTTAGCTGGGGATTTCATCAGTTATGGCATGGAGAGGTTTATCGCCCGAAACTTGATGCGCTTTTTCCTGATACACCGGTGGTGCTATGGCACCGGTCTTTTCATGAATTAATTGCTAATACTGCTGCGATAAAGGTGTTAAAAATTAATGAAGCTGAAACAAGAAACTATGAACATGAAATTGATTGGCAAAAAGGACAGTTTACAGAATTTGGCGCTAAAGTCGTTTTTCTTCCAAAACTGATGCCAAAGATACTCACGCCAGAAAGCTATGCTGCTGGTATGGAAAATTTTGTAGAAATGTTACATAAAGGTGGTATTACGTCAGCGATGGATATGGGGATTGGCATATTTGGTGACCCCTCCGCTGAAATTGCGATGGTCAATAAAGCCATGGCAGATG
>JADGFG010000222.1 GCA_016743995.1 Kangiellaceae bacterium
GTAATTAACAGCTTGATTATTGTCTTGATCTTTTCACTGTCGGGCAATGCGGCTTCTAACAAATGGATGTTATGCGGGTTAGGAATATCCGGC
The DNA here is from genome assembly GCA_016743995.1 of Kangiellaceae bacterium. Taxonomy (GTDB): domain Bacteria; phylum Pseudomonadota; class Gammaproteobacteria; order Enterobacterales; family Kangiellaceae; genus Aliikangiella. Next base: position 94 of record JADGFG010000222.1, read on the forward strand.
ATGGCCAGTCGCTCAATAGGAGCATCAAGGTCAAAAAACGCTTCTTTTGCCAACACGGCAGCGATTTCCGCACCAAACCCGGCGGTCAGCTTATCTTCATGAACAATCAGACACCGTCCTGTCTTTTTTACCGAACAGATTACGGCTAACCGATCCCAGGGCTGCAGTGTCCTTAAATCAATCACTTCAACCCCACAGTTGAGTTCCTCCGCCGCCATCACGCATCGCTCAACCATCGCTCCCCAGGTTACAACCGTCAATTGCTCACCTGAGATAATCGTTTTTGCCTGACCAAATGGAATAATAAAATTGTCACCCGGATAATTTCGGCGAGCACAGCGAGCGTCCAGCAAAGCGCGGTGCTCAAAAAATATTGTCGGATTATTGTCTCGTAACGCATAACGTAACAAACCAGTAGCATCTTCTGCATTAGACGGCATAGCCAGTTGCCAACCTGTTTTATGCACAAACTCGACTTCATCTGACATCGAATGCCAGGGATCACCTCGACCCGCATAACCTCCGGGAATTCTCACTACCATTGGCGCGGCAAACTGATTATTAGTGCGCCAGCGTAACATACCAATATCGGTAATCTGTTCTGCCGCTGGTTCCGCATATTTACGAAACTGTATTTCAGGGATCGGTAATAACCCCGCCAACGCCATTCCAACCGAGCGCCCCATTATGCCCTCCTCCGACAAACTGGTATCAAAAACCCTTAAGTCACCATATTTTTCACTGAGTCCCAACGTTGCAGCATGAACACCGCCCTTAGGGCCCACATCTTCACCAAAAACCAGTACTTTTGGATTAATCTTTAATTCATGATCCAGGGTGTAACGTATGGCTGTTAACAGGTTCACTCGCGAACCACTACTTTCTGCCACGCGGTCTGTTTCTGGGCGATTATCTGTTTCTGGACTATTGTCTATTTTCAGAAAATCGTGGTTTTCAGCTAATAGGCCACCACGAAGCTGAACTTCAGTCTGACCCAGATGATCATTTTCAGAATAGACATAACGCGTCAGCTCGCTAACGTCAGGTTCCGGCCTTTTTTTTGCGAGTATTACTGCCTTCCGTACATCTTGTTGAACCTGCACTTCCATCGCTTTCCAGTCAGCCGGTTTAACGGTTTGAGATTGTTGCAGGTATTCTTTAAGCTTTGGTAATGGATCATTAGCCTGTTCTCTGGCCAGCATTTCATGAGACTTATAAGTCTGAGTGTCCTGGAAAGTGTGACCACATAATCGCGGCACTTTTAGCCGTAAGAGACAGGTTCCCGCCCCACGTCTGACGTAATCAACAGCTTGGCTGATCAGTGCAGGCGCTTCCAATGGACAAGTTCCGTCTCCATCGTAAATTTTAAGGTTTTTATAGGCCGATAAATTGGCAACCTGATCACCGCCTGGCGTTTGCACCTTTTGCGGCACAGAAATACCATACCCATTATCTTCAATATAAAAAAGGTGGGGTAACTGACTGGTTGTTGAAATATTGAGCGCAGACCAGAAACCACTGGTAGACATTGAAGAGTCCCCACCCATTGAAAGGCCAATTGCCCCACGGTAAGCATTATCCTTCAACTGATCACGCCGATACACGATAGACTGTGCCCATCCAGATACTGGCGAATATTGTGACCCCACACCGCCACACACAGGCATTAACATAGCACCATCACGTTTAACATTGGGGTAATTGCAAACCACGCCAATATCACGGCCATCACTGTATCCGCCAGACTTTGCCATTGGAGCAGCTATTGCGTCAACCAGATCAAGACCTAAAGCTAAGGTAAAAGGACGAGAACGATAATAGCCAGATGCTGCATCGTGAGGATGTGTTAATAAAGAGGCGAGTAAAATTTGTGCCAGATCATGTCCTCGAGCAGAAAATTGATTAAACACCAGCTTTGCAGGCACCAGCTCTTTTTCTTCAATTCGGTCAATTTCTCGTGAGAGCAACAACAAGTAGGCGACTCGATTCCAGTCATAAGACTGCTCGGATACCTCCACTTCAACCGCACTGACTGCCATATTAATATTCCTTGCTCTCTAGCTGATGATTTAATTAAATTTTATTAAATGGCTTAACAATCCGCCTAATAAAATCACGTATAGCTATTAAATTGTTAATAAATATTTCGGTAATAGTACCAATATATAGCAGAATTCAACTTGAGATAACAACATGTAATTTGTATTTGCAATTAAACGATTGCTTTTTATCTTGTTTTATATGAGTAAAAAAAGCTGGCTGATATTTTGACACAGTTAATAGAATACGCTTTTTTCTAATGATAAAGACTTTGATTTTTAAGGATATTTGTACAAAACCACCGTCGTTATCCATTCTGTAGATAAGTACAGAAAAATACCGTTAACAGACAGGTTCACTGGCTTATAGTCAGATATTTATTTTAACACCGCGTTGACTTTATGAATTTAAATACTAATATGTTGTAAACACTCATTATTTACCCATTATTTACACTTTATGCTATTAATTTAATCATGATTCAGAACGCTGCTCAGGAACAACCTGCTTAATCGCAATTCTGGTCATCGTTTAATCTGAATTATAAGAAGTTAAACATACGATTTTTTAACAACAAAAAGAGTACCTCTTATGAACTATGAAAAAAACAAATTAAGTCTAACTCAAACTGGTGGTATTAAAGCCCTCAGTCTGGCTGTTATGGCTTCTTTAGCTCTTCCAATGACGGCTAACGCCTCTTCTAGCGAAGTTCAAATGCTAAAAGAGCAAGTTGAACAGCTTAATAAGAAAGTAGACAAACTGTCTAAAGGCCCTAAAGTGAAAACGAAAGGCGGCGGACTTAAAGTATCTACTAAAGACAAGAAAAAAACGTTCAAAGTCGGCGGTCGTTTTCAATTAGACTATGACTCGTTTGATGGCGCTTATAATGCGGGTAACAATGGTGAAACTGCTTCAGACCTGTTTCCTCGCCGAGTCAGAACTTATATCTCTGGTAAAGCAAACAAATGGGATTATAAATTGTTATTAGATTTTGAAGACAAAGGTTCCGAAATCACTATGGCACGTTTACGCTATAAAGGTTTCAAAAATGGACCTGCTATCAAAATTGGTAAAATTCGTGAAGATATCAGTTTTGAAGCGTTAACCAGTAGTAAACATATCACTGCTATGTCTCGCTCTATGCTATCTAATTCTATGTCTCCTTACTTCAAGTATGGTATCTCAGCTTATCAATACTTCAAAGGTTCTGGTATCCGTTATGCAATTGGTGCATACAAAGCAGGCAGTTTTGGTGCTTCAAGTCACGATGCTGATGGCGCAATGAATACCTCCCTCACGGGTCGTTTAACCTGGTCTCCAATTCATGAAGACCGTAAAGCCCTTCATTTTGGTGTATGGAGTTCTATCCGTGAATTTGGTGGCAGCAACTACGGCGCTAAAGTAGCACGTGGTGAAGTTCGTGCAACTAACGTACGTCTGGTTAATTATGCAGCAGGCGGAAGTGAAGTAGCGACTGACGATGTAGACCAGTATGGTGTTGAATTTGCAGGTGTATTCGGTTCTGCAGCAATCCAGGCTGAATTTGCAGAGAAAAATATCAATGCAGTTAACTCTGCTGAAGACTTTACAATCGACGGTTATTACGTAACAGCAAGTTACTTCCTGACTGGCGAAGCTAAAGAATACAAAAAACGTGGTGTTTTCCAATCTCCAAAACCACTTTCTGATTCTGGCGCATGGGAAATCTTTGTTCGTCAAAGTAATCTTGATTCAACTCAAGATACCACTGCTATCCAGCAGGGAACCAGCGCAGACGTTACAACTTTAGGTGTTAACTATTATGTCAGCTCTAAACTTAAGTTTATGGCTAACTATTTGATGGCTGACGTTGAAGGTCCAGGTACCACAGCTCTTGTTGGTACTCACGACGACGGAAATGCATTAACTTTTAGAGTTCAGTACCTTTTCTAGGCTGTTAGAACTTTAAGGTAAAGTATTTCAACAAGGTAGTTCGGCCAATAAATCGTTCTGATTTATTGGCCACCCATAAAAACAAATGACAGAAATCTTCTGATATTTATAATTATAAAGGCATTAACTATGAAATTAAAAAAGATAGCTACAGGCGCATTTGCTGCCATTTTACTTTCTCTCGGTTCTAGCGTAAGTGCAGGTAATGCAGCTGACGCCAGCTTCGATAAAATTCACTTTTTAATCCCGGGTGGTCCTGGTGGTGGATGGGATGGTACTGCTCGTGGTACTGGCGAAGCACTACTAAAATCTGGAAAAATTAAAAACGCCTCTTATCAGAATATGTCTGGTGGCGGTGGCGGTAAAGCAATTGCTTATATTATAGAAACCGCTGAAAAACAGGGTGCAACCTTAATGGTTAACTCAACACCGATTGTTGTTCGCTCTTTAACAGGTGTATTCCCTCAATCATTTCGTGACCTTAAGCCAGTAGCAGGAACTATAGCTGATTATGGTGCATTTGTTGTCAGAAAAGATTCTAAATACAAAACCTGGAATCAAATTATAGAAGACTTTAAAGATAACCCCCGTAAAGTTAAATTTTCTGGTGGTTCAGCCAGAGGAAGCCTTGATCATCTTGTAGCCGCTATGGCCGTTAAAAAAGCAGGTGGTAACGCTAAAAAATTAGTTTATGTTGCTTATGATGCTGGCGGAAAAGCGATGGCAGGTCTGTTATCTGGCGAAACAGCTATTCTATCAACAGGCGTTGGTGAAGCACTTAGTATGGCTGAAGCAGGAGAAGTAAGAATTCTGGCAGTCACTGCAAAAGAAAGAATCAAAGCAGCACCGAAAGCTCCTACTTTAACCGAAATGGGTTATGATGTTGTATTTGCTAACTGGCGTGGTTTCTTTGCCGCTCCTACAATGTCTGACGACAAAGTTAAAGCATATGCTAAACTATTAGGTGACGTACAAAAAACTAAAGAATGGAACGCAATTAAAGAAAGAAATGGTTGGGTTAATCTGTACAACCCAGACAAAGATTTCTATAAGTTCCTTGAAAGCCAGGAAAAAGAAATTGGTGCATTGATGCGTGAACTGGGTTTCCTTAAGTAGACCAGTTTAACCCAGTAAAAGTCGGCACTTATAACTAATTAATAAGTGCCGCAAGCTCTACAATCAGGTACAGTTACACCAGTTTTCATTCTACATGACTCAATGTGCTCCCTCATAAATATAACAGCACAGAATAAATAAAAAGCAATACATAAGGTAAGATATGACCATAAATAAAGACAAGATTGGTGCGCTGATCTTTTTCATTTTTAGTATCTGTTATGGCTATTATGCCTTCCAAATACCTCTTTATCCTGGTGAGGAATACGATGTATTTACCTCACAAACTATGCCAAAAATTTATGCAGTGACTTCGATAATTGTTTCTGCCCTGGCAATCCTGTTGTCCGTTATCAATGACTTCAGAACAAAAATAACTGAAACTGAATCTGTAAGTGAAAAAAGCCAGTTTAGTACGAAAGGCTGGATTCAGTGTAGTTCTTTAATTGCTCTCATGATTTTTTACGGTGCAACACTGGAACCCTTTGGTTTTATTATTTCAACGATTACGTTTTTAATCCTGGGTTACCTTATTCTGGGTGAACGCAGAGTTAAAACACTCATATTGGCCTCTGTGCCCGTTGTTATCATCTTCTGGGCAATTATGACCCAGTTATTAGGAATTTATCTATCATCTGGCGATCTTTGGAGTTAATGCAGTTATGAATGAAGGTCTATTAGTTGGCTTAGAAACAGCAATGTCATTACAGAATTTAATGTATGTTGTTTTCGGCTGTTTTGTTGGAACGTTTATCGGAATGCTTCCGGGACTAGGTCCAATTACCGCTATTGCTTTGATGATACCGATTACTTATGGTATTGATCCTTCATCAGGTATGATTTTAATGGCCGGTGTTTATTATGGAGCCATTTTTGGAGGTTCTACCTCGTCAATACTGATCAATGCTCCAGGTGTTGCAGGAACCGTTGCAACGTCTTTTGATGGCTACCCGATGGCTTGTAAAGGTCAGGCAGGTAAAGCCCTTGCTTTAGCCGCCTATTCATCTTTTTGTGGTGGAACAATTGCCGCTGTATTTTTGTTATTTGCCGCACCCGCCCTCTCAAAAGTTTCTTTAAGCTTTCAGTCGCCAGATTATTTTGCACTATTACTACTCGGGTTGACTGCTGTTGCTGCGTTTTCCAGCAAAGGCAACTTTTTAAAATCAATTATGATGACGCTTTTTGGTTTAATGCTTTCAACGGTAGGAACCGATCAGGCCTCTGGCGTTGAGCGTTTTACCTTTGGTCAGATTGATTTGTTAGACGGCATTAGCTTTCTACTCATCGCAATGTCCATGTTTGCCCTTTCTGAAGCTCTATTGACCGTTATTCGTAAAGAAAAAGATCAAAACCATGCGATTGCTGACATGGGCAGTTTGAAAATTACGAAAAAAGAAATAAAAGAAGTAGCCCCTACTGTTGGTCGCTCTTCAATATTGGGATTTTTTGTAGGCGTTTTACCCGGTGCTGGTGCAACTATCGCTTCATTCCTGGCCTATGGTCTTGAGCGTAACCTTGCATCGGCCAAGGAAAAGCTAAAATTTGGTAAAGGTAGTCTACGTGGTCTTGCTGCTCCAGAAACTGCTAATAACGCAGCCTGCAGTGGATC
>JADGFG010000223.1 GCA_016743995.1 Kangiellaceae bacterium
CCTGACATGGGGCCTGTGCCTACCATGCCGGTAATCGTCGAATCAGCCATCCCTACCTGAAAGTTCTGGTTAAATGATGCCGGTAACAGGTAAACCGCTTTTAAATTAAAATAGTGCCAGTCTTGAAATGACCAGACCGGAATAATGGCACTGGCTGCAACCAGTAACTTGTCTTCATCTGAGGGGCTGGCATTGCCAGACTCAACTTGTGTTGTTTGTAGAAATAGAAGAACTCTTTGTTCAAACAGACCTTTGTCGTTGGAATTGAGTCTTTTATAAAAAGAGACTTGCTGGGTTAAATATTTCGACCATTTTTCAGGAAAAACTAAATTGACCACCGTTTTACTTCTACCAAATTTTGATAGAAAAGCTTTTAATTTCTGAAGGAGCATTATTCGTCTGTTATCAATTACGTTAATTGTACGAATATACCAATGATGGATAGTTATTTATATAAAAAACAGAAGTATCTGAAAGAAAATGAAGGCTCTTAAGAGTTATAGTTCGAACAGTGGCCGAACAAAAGGCCAAATCTAGATAGTCATCAACCTTCACCCACAATAAGGAAAAAATATTTTATCTCTTAATTAGACTGTATAAATTCAGCTAGCTAATCTATATTTGAGATATTGGAGCTGTTTTTGAAAGCTTCAGCAGATGTTGTGCTCTTTACTGACAAGGGTTTATTGATAGTGTTTAGGTAAAGTGTAATAGATACTACCATGATATCGACAGGCAAAGAGCCTGAGATTCAAGGGTTTTAATTGTATTATTTTATAAGTTTATTCTTTTTTAAAACGTAAATGAATAAAACTATACTATTCTATATACAGTTTTTAATATCTGTCAGGCATTAGTGATAGAGGGTTTAGATGAATATAAAGGTTAAGTTAATTGTTGTCTGTTTATTGTTGGCGGTCATCCCATTGGTAATCGCGGCAATTATTCTTGGAAAAGCATCAAATGAAAGCGCCAGTGCAGCGATTGAATCTGCGGTTAAAAAACAGCTGATTTCTATCAGGGATATTAAGAAAAACCAGATTGAAGATTATTTCAGAACGATTAACAATCAGGTGTTAACTTTTTCGAACGACCGAATGGTTATTGAAGCGATGCGTCAGTTTAAATCAGCTTTTAACACGGTCAGTTCTGATGGCATGGCGGGTCGCTCCATTGATGATATGCGGAATGATTTATCGGAGTATTATCTGACCGATTTTTCTAATGAATATAAAAAACAGAATTCCAATAAGCCTATTAATGTCAGGCGTATAATCGATTCGTTAGATGATGATTCAATTATATTGCAGTATCACTACATTAAAGCCAATCAACACCCATTAGGGAATAAACATAAACTGCTGGATGCAAAAGATGGCTCTGCTTACAGCGTGCTTCAAAATAAATATCACCCACATATATTGGATTTCCTGGAGAAATTTGAATACTACGATATTTTTCTTGTCGATCATGAGAGTGGAGATATCGTTTACTCTGTTTATAAAGAACTCGATTTTACGACTTCATTAATTAATGGTCCTTATGCAGACTCTGGTATTGCTCGGGTTTTTAAAAGGGCAAATGCTTTAACGAGTGGTGACTCTTCTGTATTGCTTGATTTCTCTCCTTATTTGCCCTCCTATGAAGCGGCGGCGTCTTTTGTTGCCTCTCCAATTTTTGAAAACGGTGAAAAAACGGGCATTCTGATATTTCAAATGCCAATTGGTAAAATAAATTCAATGATGACAAACCATCAGCAATGGAAGGAAATAGGGCTGGGTGACTCTGGAGAAACCTATATTGTTGGCCAGGATTTAAAAGCGCGCAGCATGAGTCGATTTTTACTGGAAGACTTAACCGGATATTTACAGTTGTTGAAAGCGATTAATACGCCATCCGATATTATTGATCAAATCGGAAGTAAAACGAGTAATATTGGCTTACAAAGTATTGATACAGAGTCGACTCGAGCTGCTACCAGAGGAGAAACGGGGGTTGAAATCATTTCAGATTACCGAAATGTTGAAGTGCTATCAGCTTATGTACCATTAAAAATTCCCGGCCTGGAATGGGTATTGATGGCAGAAATTGATAAAGAGGAAGCATTCAGAGGGATTGCCACGATGAAAAGTGACATCATTTTTAACTCTATCAGCATTTCTGTTGTGATAGCCATTATTGCCATTGCCATTGGTATTTATTTTGCACTGTCTATTACTCGTCCTATACTGGCGCTAGGTTATACCATGGAAAAAGTAGAAAAAGAAAATGATCTGACACTGCTTGTGCCTGAATTGTCTAAAGATGAAATTGGTACCATGGGTAATGCGTTTAACTTAATGATGAGTAAATTTAAGAATTTCAGCCATCAAATCAGTGGTTCAAGTGGACAATTAGCAACGGCCTCTGAAGAGCTTATGGCAATTACCGATCAATCAAGTAAAAGTATTTATGAGCAGCAGATGCAAATTGAACAGGTCGCGACCGCTATGAATGAAATGAGTATTACCATTGGTGAAGTAAGTCGAAATATTACCGGAACAGCACAGGCTGCCGCCGAAGCGAACCAGGAGACTGTTAAAGGCCGCAGTGTTGTTGATGACTCCATTAGTGCAGTAGAGCACCTGGCGAAACAGCTTGAGAGTACATCAGATGTCATCTTGCAATTAGAGCAGGATAGTAGAAATATTTTCTCCGTGTTAGATGTGATCAAAGGGGTGGCCGAACAGACTAATCTTTTAGCGCTTAACGCCGCTATTGAAGCGGCCAGAGCCGGAGAACATGGTCGCGGCTTTGCTGTAGTCGCTGATGAAGTACGAACGCTGGCCACTCGAACACAGACGTCAACTGAAGAAATAAATCAGGTGATTGAGAAGCTACAATCAGGTTGCAGTAGTGCCGTTGAAGTGATGAACAGGAGCAGAGATGACGCTCAGGTCGTTGTTGAGCAGGCTTCAAAGGCAGGGAGTTCTTTAAGTTTAATTTCTGAGGCTGTTGCCTCAATTGATGATATGAGCACTCAGATAGCAAGCGTGGCAGAACAACAAAATGCGACTGCAGATGAAATCAATCGCAGTGTTACCGCTATTTCAGATATGAGTAATGAAATATCGTCAGGCGCAACCCAGACAGCAGAAGCAAGCGAGGAGCTTGCCAGACTGGGAGTGAAGCAGCACGAGTTGTCTTCGCAGTTTAAGGTAGTTTAAAAGATGTGTTTTTTATTTTAGTAAACGCCTGAGAGTTCAAAAGTTTTCAGCTGCTTTAGTAAGAATTATTACTGTTATTGTTCATTATGGAGCAGTAGTAAAATAAAAGTGCTTAAGAGCGTCGCACGACCAATCTTTTCTCAGCACTGCCTCTGTTGATTCTTTAAAGAGTTTATACTTGCTATCTGGATCAACCATTTGTGTCAGGGTAAATATTTCAATGAGTTCTTTGCTGTAATTCTCAGAATTTTCAACCTGTGTAATTAATTTTTTGTAGCTTTTAGTTAAGTTGTTTTTTGTAAATGGTTCTTTTGTTTCTGTTTCAGCTACAAAGTCACAAAATAGCTCAAAGTCATTTTTGGCGACACTCTCGCAGGATGAAATAGGAAAGAACAAAGTGCTAGTAGCTATTTTCAGGAAGATTTTCATTTTCAACCTGTTTTTTAAAACGTATTACAGCTGAAATTTCGACAATTGAATATCGATTTTCTGAGCTGTTTTTTGTAGCTCGTCGCTGTTTCTGGCATTTATTGTTGTCATGTTGCTGGTTTCTTCAGTAGTGTTATTGATATTAATAATATTTTGACTAACTTCCTGTATAACCGTGGATTGTTGTTCGGCAGCGGTGGCAATAGTCGTGTTCATATTGTTCAGTATACTGACCTGTGCTTCTATTTGTTCCATGCTTTTTCCTGTGTCAGTTGCCAGGTTAATCGCTGATTCAACCTGAAGCTGTCCGTCAGACATGGCACTGACAGCATTATGAGCAGCGTTTTGTAGTAACTCGGTCATTTCTTTTATTTCTTCAGTTGACGTCTGGGTACGTTGTGCCAGTGTTCGCACTTCATCAGCAACGACTGCAAATCCTCGGCCGGATTCGCCCGCTCTGGCAGCTTCGATAGCAGCATTAAGCGCTAACAGGTTGGTCTGATCAGAAATGCCTCTGATTACGTTAAGTACCCCTTCTATCTGTCTGGTATCTTCTTCCAGTTTTATAATTGCATCACTGGTACTGCTCAAACCTTCTGACATGGCACAAATTTTTTCAATAGTTTTTACCATCATGGTATTGCTGGATTTTGTTTCTGTATCAACTTTTTCAGTGGCTTTTGCTGCTTCGATAATATTCTTAGTGACATCCTGAACGGTTGCTCCCACTTCTTCAATAGAGGTTGCGACCAGTTCAGACTGTTTTAGCTGATGCTGCATATCAGAGCTGGTTTGTTGGCTACTTTTTGCCAACTGTTGTGAAGCATCGATTAGCTGGTTGCTCGATGATGTGATGTTATTAATCAGCCCTTTAAAAGAGATTAGCATTCTGTTGGCTGATTCAGAAAGCTGGCCTAGCTCATCCTTTCTGTTATCTGAAGAAAACTGAACGTTAAGATGACCATCTGCAACTTTTTCCATGCCTTTTACTATTTTTTGTAATGGTACTATTATGTTATTAGCAATGGCAAAGCCAATAAGTACAAGTACCATAATAATTAGCGAAAAAAAGAACGTGGCATTATAAACATTGTTCCAGAATATATCGTTTATATCGTCAATATAAACGCCGGTACCAATTGCCCAGCCCCAGGGTTTAAACCCTTTGATAAACGATATTTTTGGAACGGGTTTTGAAGAGCCTGGTTTTTCCCAAAAATAACTTACGTATTCTCCTGCGGGATTTTGAGCGGCCTGGGCAAATAGATAAAAAATGCGGTTTCCTTCTGGATCTTTAAAATTTGACAGGTCTTTTCCATTTAGATTCATTTTCAGCGGATGGAGAACAATTTTTGCTGAGAAATCATTGATCCAGAAATAACCTGTACCATTGTCATACCTGAGTTTTTCTACGGCTGATAGTGCGGCTACCTTTGCTTTTTCTTCACCTATTTCAGGTGATTGAAGGTAAAAACTTTTTATGAGAGTTTCAACATTTTCAACAAGGTGAGTCAGTTCTTTCTCGCGGCTTTCAATAAGCTGATTTTTATTATTGATTAAAGCGCTCAGGAGTATACTGCCTGAGCTGATTAAGGCGACTGAAAGAATTAACCAGATTTTGTTTTTTACAGAAATAGAATTTAACATGAAAGACTCGTTTTAGATAAATCTGAATAAGTCAGTTTGACTGACTGCAAAACGTACAACGTTGTGTGGTACTTGTTCATGAAATCAATAAATAAGTTTTCAGTAAATGAGATATACTTTATAGGTTAGGATACTTTCTTATAAATACAAGTGTTCAAACAAATAATTATATACGTTGAACATTAATAGATATCCAGAGCTTTTTGTTATCTGGCTTATTTCATCATGTGATGCTATTTTTGTCAGGTTTATAAGTTAAACTTGGAAACCCAGGTACGAAATTCTGTGGCCAGTGTGTGTAGTTGTTGCGTATTGGTCAGTACTGTTTTTGCACTGTCTTCACTTTCAATGGCTATAGATTGTATATCTTCCAGACTATTCGAGACTTGAGTGGTAATGGCATGTTGCTCCTCAGTTGCTGTTGCAATGTTGGTGAGCATGCCATCAATATGTCGCATTGAGTTGTCTATTTCAGATAATACTGTTTCGGTTGTTTTCACTTGCTTCGAAGCGACGTCAGCATAATTAATATTCTTTTCCATTATTGTCACTGAATCAGCAATGCTGGACTGTAAAGTATCTATCATAATCTGAATTTCGGATGTAGATTCTTGTGTTCTGGAAGCCAGAGAGCGCACTTCATCGGCAACCACTGCAAAGCCACGACCCTGCTCGCCTGCTCTGGCCGCTTCAATGGCGGCATTTAAAGCGAGTAAATTGGTTTGATCGGCGATACCCCGAATGACAACGAGAATTTCTGTTATTGCGTTACTATCAGTATGAACTTTTTGAATGAGTTCAAAAGATTTTTGAATTTCTCCGGAAAATGACTGAATAGTTTCTACACACAGAGACATCGTTTCTTTACTGGAAGATGACTTTTGTAAAGCACCATTAGTGCTATCGGTGATTGTGGTAGAGTTTTTCGCAATTTCCTCAATTGCCTCAAGCATTTGTTTAACGGACATGTTAAGGTGCTGAATATCTCCTTTTTGTTTTTGTACGCGAGATTTGCTTTTCTCTGTAATCTGCATGGTGCTGTCTGTTTCACTATCAAGGCTTAAGGTAAGTGACTGTATTTCGCTAATCATTTTTCGCAACATCTTTAACATATTCTGACCAATAGATTGTAACTCTGCAATTTCGTCAACGCCGTCGCTGTTGATTGTACAGGTCAGGTTGCCTGTCGAAATATCGCGCATAGCTGTCATAACATTACCGAGTGGTTTTAATAAACGATTCATAAACAGGTAAGTTAACAGGCAGGCAATTAACACCACTGCGATGACAATGAGTACGATTGTAATATTCTGGTTTCTTTGCGCTGAATACTGTTTGGTAAACTCTGTAATGGTGACCAGTGTGCCAAGTTCATCGCCAGAATAATTTTTAACGGCTACTTTGTTATACAGTTTTGTCGCATTACCGATATTAGCGGTAAAAGTCGCTTTTTCCTTTGCCGTTTTTTCAACCAGGTAGTTATTTGTATCATCA
>JADGFG010000008.1:0-7956 GCA_016743995.1 Kangiellaceae bacterium
CAGCTTCCAGACAGCAAAAAGACAGACTGGCCAGTCAGAAGATAATTAAACTACTCAAGCCTGGACGCTGGTTAAAAATTTCAATCACTGAGCAAGAAGTTAAATGTAAATTTTCTACTCATATAGAAAGTACCAATAAATACATTTTTGTTAACAGTTCGGGTAACAAAATTGCAGAGTATGACGAAGAAACTCTAATACTGGCCTGTCAGAACAAACAGATTGAACTACTAGATGACACTCCAATTTTTGAACGAGCTTATGACATTGTCGTTAATGAGTTATTTACTGAATATAAAAATGAAGAAACCAAAAGGCACCAGGCCGCTTTACTGGAAGAAACAAATAAAAGACGGCAAGAGGAAAAAGAGAGGTTAGCTCATAAATTAAAAAAAGCACTCGAACTAAAAAAACAAAAAGAACACGAAAAACAACTGGAAGCCGAGAAAGCAGCTGAAAAAGAAAAACTCAAAAAACAGGCTTTATCTGAAAAAAAAGAAGAACAAAAAAAATGTTCAAGCCAGGTAACGAGTGAGTTCAAAACAGATTCAACTAACATTAGTACTGCAAAAATTAACACTGCAGTGTTAAATAACCAGGAAGTCACCAACATACTTAGATTATCAGTGGGCAGCTGGGTTGAAATAGAAATTAATCAGAATTTAAAAAAATGTCGACTTGCCGCAAAAATAGCCTCATCAGGAAAGTTTATATTTACGGACAGAAGCGGAATAAAAATAAAGGAATGCTACGGCGAAGAGTTAATGGAATTATACAAAATGGGTACAATAAGCCTCGACCAGGAAAACACACTATTTGACAAGGCCCTAGCCTCAGTGATCACAACCTTACGCGACCAGAAGTCTGACAGCTTTTAAGCACTCTTTTGTCAATCCAGCTCTTCTGTCAATCCAGCTCTTCTGTCAACCCAGCTTTTCTGTCAATCCTGCTCTTCCTTTAAAACATTACGTAATGCCTTGTCGAGAGATGAATATTCAAATTGAAAGCCTGCCATCAGTAAATTTTCAGGAATAACCCTTTGTCCAGTTAATAAAAGCCTGGACATTTCTCCCAGAACCCGTTTAAGCAATATTGCAGGCGCTTTTAAAAAGGCTTTTCTACCCAGTACTCTAGCCAGTGTTTGCGTAAACTCTCTATTAGTCACAGGGCCAGGGCTGGTAAGGTTATAAATATGACTTTTATCAGACCGCCCGACACTCAGTAAAAAGTGAATCGCATTGACAACATCATTAATATGAATCCAGGACATATATTGATTACCATCGCCCAGCTGTGCACCCAGCCCCAGTTTAAAGGGAAGTTTTAATCGACCAAGAAAACCTCCGCTGCCACTGATAACCAGTCCGGTACGGATAATAACAACGCTCGTTTTAAGCCGCGTAACTTTCAAAGCAGCCTTTTCCCAGGCATCACAAAGCTCATGAGTATACTCCTGATGGGGCTGGCTTTTTTCAGAGAGTAATTCCGCCTGACCATCACCATACCAGCCAACAGCGGAACTACTCACCATCACTCGGGGCGGACTATCCAGCAATGCCATCCAGTCAACAAGCTGGCTTGTCAGCTCAACCCGGCTTTGCCATAATTTACTTTTCTGCTTTTCTGACCAACGTTTATCAGCAATCGGCTCGCCAGCAAGATTTATTACATAATCAATCTTTTCGTCAGATGCAATTTCAGTTAATGCTTCGACTATACGTATTACACTTCCCAGACGAGAACTTGCAGCCTTCCTGTTTCGAGTTAACACAATGATCTGGCAAGGTCTCTCGCTAAGCTTCCTGATTAAAGCGATTCCAATAAGCCCGGTACCACCAGTAATTAAATAACTTAACATTCGGTGATGCAGTGTTTACAATTTCGGTTACTACACATTTCGAAATACCCTGAAGATCATTGAAAAATGACGCCAGAGATAATTCACGACCTCCAAAAGGCGTGCTCGCTCAACCACTGGTGGCATGCGCCTGTTATTTTCAAGACTAATCTCGATTACTATTGTCGACGATCCAGGAGTCGATGATCTAGACTCCATCAATTCAGGTATCACGACTTCATTGCTTACAGGGCTGTTAACCGGAGCATTTAATAAAATTACCTGGCTTTCATTAATAAGAGAAAACTCATTAAAAAACTCATTGGGAGCAACCATTGGCTGGGACTGAGTTTCGTTTAGATAAACAGGCGGGGCAACAAAAGAGTCACTAACCCAGGGGATACCCGCTCTGGTTAAACGCTCGTTTAATTGTCTGAGAGCTTCAGAGTCGGACACCTCAGAAATATCGGGTCTTTCAGCAATACCAACTCCCGCCGGCAAACCCACATCTTCTGAAGTTGTTGAACTTTCATCGGTCGAGCCCCATTCTGCATTAATCATTTTTTATCCACCTGATTATTCATTTATTTCCCCGGCGTATACCACACCGGCGAACTATAAGCCCTTTCCTGAATAGTTATCGCTTTTCCTGTTTTTTCAGGATTAATGTCTAACGCTATGGCATCATAGGTTGAATTTCTGGGTGTGGGTATCTGCAACACTCTGACATAATAGAATGCTCGCTGATCTTTATTAAAATCAGGATCAATCCAGACCTTTGATATTTGAGTGGCTCCAATGCTGTTTCGATACAAACCTGTTTTTAAGTCAACCGTATTTCCAACTGCGGGCAGCTCACCTTTTGCATTTAACTTTCGCTTGCCTGACCAGGCGATATTGTAAACTTTTTCCTTTGCATTACCATCGGAAGCAACCCAGCCTTTAACAATTTGTACTCTGTCCAGATTAGCGTGTCTGGGATCTTTAACGGCATGAATTAAAAACGACGGTGATTTACCTGAAGGAGGCTGAGTTAAATCTCCGCCCATTGGAACACCTTTACGATAACCAACAGCAGCCAGCTTATTTGCTCGTTCATCTTTTGCCTGAAAATCCCACCCCGCAAAAAAACGTAACCCAATTCCAGGCCCTGTCGTTGCGTAGACTTCGCGCCTTTTAAAGGCCCTGGTGATGGATTCTCGCGTGTTTTCTTCAGCCCAGACTGCAGCAAGACCAGAGGCAGACATATCCCAGCCGTAAACCTTGGGCGCCAGCTCTTTATCTTGTTTATTATCAGGAATAGAATCCAGAGAAAACTTGCCCCAGAAATTATTTTCTTCTGCAGAGGAGAAACCAGTATGTGCATCAGTTGAGCCAATCATGCCATATTTAAATGGATTAACACCGAGCTTCTGTTCAAACTCCAGCCCTCGTTTTAACCCACTACGTGTATAAGAACCAACACGAGCTTTATCAATATCACCGGTATCGCTATCATCCATTTTAATTAAATGTTCATAAGTCTCAAAATCTGCAAACTTATCATCCGGAGAGACCCAGGAATGAGTTTCAGAGTCACCTTTAATCTGGGTTGTTTCAATAACAGGCTCCCACCGTATTCTGGTTTTTGCATAAGCCGCACTCACAGGATTTCCTGCTCTGTCTGTCATAGGGAACATAATGCCATTAGAAATATTACCGTTGTGAGGTATCGCAACAAAATCTGCGCCTGTTGATTTTGAGGTTTTATCCAGCCATGCCCAGAAATCACTCTCAACGTCACTATCAATCGCACTAAAAGGTAAAAACTGTTTAGCAACGTCTTTTCCCTGCGGCATAAAGACAATACGATGCAGGTTTTGACCCAATGGAATCGATGACCACTCCCAGCCAATAAATGCGATAAATTTACCAGGTTTATTATGCCTGTCCGCTGCTTCATAAATATCCTTCCAGACCGACTGGCGCAGATTTTTACTCACCAGGTCTCGCTCAGGTTTATTCGTGTTAATCTGCTCAATCATTTCAAAAAATACTTTCTGGCCATCACCTTCTTCAATCATTTTTGCATAGCGCTGACCTATTTTGAACTTAACACTCGCTTGTCTTTTTCCCATAGCATTTTAGGAATGCCTACGTATTCAGCATGAGATAAACTGCTAACAACTGCCATTGATGCCGCGCACAGCAGTGCGATTTTCATTTTATGTGCTCTCCATAGTCATCAGTACTTGATAAACCAGAACAGCGTAACTACCTACCGACTCAGTTGCCCTGGTTTATTCATCGTTAATTATTAACCGCTAACTAAAACAATCACTTCAATCGGCCGTCGTGAAAGCCAGAGCTAAATTTTTACTGTAAATAGGTAAATTGATGCTATCAGACTGATAAAAGGGAGCAAATGTCTAATCTGGTACAAATCAGCATTTCTTTTTATGTGACAGTTCGACATTAAAATCTTACTGCTAGAATACAAATTTCATAATATTCTTATGTTTTTTATATAGCAAACCTTTAATAGCCTCTGGCATTAAAAAGTAGAAAGAGTAACGGATTTCGGATTATAACTTCATAAAATATTATAAAAAATAGATAGATAACGCACTTCCTCCTCTGAATCAGATTACCTTTTATAATCTCAAAACCACGATATTCATCTTCAGTTCAGGTTGGTTAATGTCTAATAATGGATAATGCGGTTAAACCAGGTGGGTATCAATAATGAAGATAATCAGACTACACTCGTTTTTAACAGGTTTCATGCTTGTTCGTGCACCAATAAGTAGAAAACTACGACTTTTTCTTTCTGCGTTATTTTTAAGCCTTTTATCATTTACCGCAGTTTCGTCTAATGATAAAGACAGTGATTTCAGTGAGGCTGAGCTTCATCAGATTCTCGCCCCGGTAGCCCTTTACCCTGATAGTCTGCTGACTCATATTCTTATAGCTTCCACTTATCCTCTGGAAATCATTCAGGCAAGCCGGTGGGCGAGAAAACACTCTGAACTGGAAACTTCGGAAGCCCTTGAACGGGTTGAAAACAAAGACTGGGATCCAAGCGTGAAAGCACTGGTTCCATTTCCTCGTGTTTTAAAACGACTAAGCAACGATCTCAGCTGGACTCAAAATATGGGTGACGCATTCTTGCAGAATGAGGAAGGAGTACTCGACACAATTCAGTCACTCAGACGAAGTGCCGATAGAGAAGGCAATCTCAAAAAAATGAAACATGTTAATGTCACTCGCGAGAAAAAGATTATTATTATTGAACCGGCGGTAAGAGAAGTTGTTTATGTCCCTTATTACGACACTCGGGTAATCTATGGTCGCTGGCACTGGTCATCTTATCCTCCAGTTTACTGGACACACCATCACTATCACCACAACCATGGACCTTTTTACTGGAACCCGGGAATTCACTTTTCTTTCAGTCTTTTTCCTGGCGCATTTCACTGGCATAACCGCCACCTTGTTGTGATCAATCATCGTCACCACCGAGCAAGACACAACTACCACCGTAAACCCTGGCATCGAAGTCATATCATACGCCACCAGAACGCCAGGCGCTGGACACATAATCCATCCCACCGAAGGGGGCTGGCTTATCGTTCAGAGCGAACTCGTCAACGTTATCATAGTAATCGTCCGAGCAGAATTCAATCACGGGCTACCCGAGTTTCTGAAACTCACCGCGTTTCTAATCGACATCGCGTAAATAATTCGGTCTCTTCCAGTCGTTCTTCCAGTCGAAGAATGCCTGAAAGTAAAGTATCTAACAGAGCCACCAGAAACAATAATAGAAAATATCAACAGTCGAGTATTGCCCGACAAAAACATAAAGCTTCAACACGACAGGAAAAATTTAAACGTAAGTTAACAAATCGCAAAACCAGTAACAGATCCAATATTCAACCACGTAATAAAACCCAGAGAAAAAATTACAACGTTAAGTCAGGAAAAAATAATAACAATGCACAACAGCGGCACAACACTCGTCTAAAGAATAGAATCGATAGCCGTGTCAGAAAGAATGCCAATACTCAGAGAAATAACTTTCAAAAACGGAACGCTCAGAACCGGAATGCTCAGCAACGAAATATTCAGAAAAGTAACGTCCAGAAACGGAGCTCTCAACAACGAAATGTTCAGCAACGGAACGCTCAGAAACGGAATGTCCAGAAACGGAACGCCCAGCAACGAAATGTCCAGAAACGGAATGTCCAGAGGCGTCCCAGCCAGAAACAAGAAAGCCAAAGACCGGCCCGTCAAAAACAGCAGGCCAGAAATCACAGAGCGGTAAGAAAAAACGTGACTTCAGGGCGTCGAACAGGAGAGCAAAAAAGAAGAAATAACTAAATTGTATCAACTAAATAATACCAGCCTCATCAACTGGCTAAACAGAAAATAGCTCCACAGATTTAACAATAAGAGCACTGGTTTTAGTCAGTTCATTACTCGCTTCACTGGCGAGTTTTGACTGTTCACGAATACTGCCAGAACCTTCATAAATTTCGTGTATGCTTTGTTCTAGCTGAGTTGCAACAACACTTTGCTCTTGAACAGAGCCTGCCAGTTGTACATTGGTTATAGCAATATTTGCCATATTCTTCGAAATAGACTCAAGTGTAGTCTCAACATGATGCATAACCTCCTCTCCTTTTTTACTGGAAGTTTCTGCCTGACTCACCGTATTACTTACCTCATTTACCAACTCCTGAAAAGCTTTGAGTGCATCACGTATTACAATTGTAGAATCCTGAGTTCTCTTAGCGAGTCCTCGTACTTCATCAGCGACAACAGCAAAGCCTCGTCCCTGTTCCCCCGCCCTTGCCGCTTCAATGGCAGCATTTAGTGCTAATAAATTAGTTTGTTCTGCGACGTCCTGAATGGAGTCCAGCACTTGCCCGATGCTTACACGGTGTTTTTCCAGCTCACCGATCGCAGTACAGGCAACCTGCAGTTTCTCATGAATATCATGACTCCACTGAGATGACTCTTTACTACTCGTGACAGAATCTTTTAACTTTGTACTCACCGCTTCAACACCATCCGATGCAATAGCTGCACTTTGCGAGGCGTCGTGAATTGCAGCAGTCATCTGACTGATAGCGAGGGTGGACTCCTCCATACGAATGTATTGTTCATCCATAGACGTTTCAATATGCGCTCCAATACTCGCAAGATGTTCTGCACTGTGAACCACTTTTCCTGACGAATCTGAAAAACTGGTTAATGCCGTTTTTAAAACCTCCTGCAACTCTGACAAAGCCTGTTCCAGAACCCGCATTTCATTATTATCTGCGTGATGCATACCTTCATGATTAATTAATGTATCCAGCTTAATGATCAGCTTTGCCAATGGTCGACATACGGAACGTGAAATTAATTGCACAACAATCATTAATGCCATGGCAACAGTAAGCAGTAATATGATTAATGTACTTATTGCGCTAGTGGTTAAATTGGAAAGCTCTCTTTCTAACTGACTGGCCAACTCTTTTAGCTCAAATTCCGTTTTATGAACAGAGCCACGTAATAATCCGGTTAGCCCACTATTACTATCCAACCCTATTTGAATCATGTTATCTGACAATTCCGAAAAATACTGACCATAGGCAGCGGCAGCCTTTTTGGTTTCATTTCGACTCCCCCTTGAATCTGCCTGTATTTTTTCCTGAAAAAGCAAAAATGACTCTTCAAATTTCTTAATGTAATCGGTGTTTTTTCTTAATAAAAAATCTTTTTCATGCCGACGCAACATTAACACATCAGCCATTAAAATAGAGTCTTTCGAAAAGCTTTCTTCTAATAAATGCGCAGCAGTCCTCAGGCGGTCTCTTTTTCCAAGTTTCTGGTTCAACCCGGTTTCTTTCCACAAACGGACAACATCATTAAATTGAGTCTTGTAGTGATTTAAATTTGATTTAAAAGCGATTAATAAATGAGTATTAATATTTCGAGCATTTAAACGCTGCTCCACAACTTTTGCTCGACTTTGTGTCGCCTCGATAGCCTGGTTGAATTGTTTTAAATACTTTTCATCAAGCCTGAGAAAAAAATCTTTCTCATGACGACGTAGTTGCAAAACATCAGATTCCAGGTGACTCAACTCATAC
>JADGFG010000008.1:7966-8341 GCA_016743995.1 Kangiellaceae bacterium
CTCAACAATCAGGTTAAACTGACGAATTCCAATTCCCCCCATTATCAGAAGGCCAAGAAAAATAAGAAAATTAATTAACTGGTGACGCTTTCGAATAGATAAGTTTTGTAGGATCATTGGTTAAGTCTCAGAGACAGCACAACACTGATTTTTTTATTAACCATAGTATCTCACCAGCCTTTTGTAAATTACAGCTAGTGCGTTTTTACCTATCCAACAACTTGCTTTTACAACACGACGAGGGGAAGCTCAGATAAATTGCGGTTTCTGATAAAATTTTGATCACTAAAAATTTTTCTTAAATAACGCTCCTGTCACCAATAGATTTTTTTATTACGGTATCTATCAAACACAGTCTGGTTTAGTCTTTATAGC
>JADGFG010000008.1:8351-46036 GCA_016743995.1 Kangiellaceae bacterium
AGTAAAATAGTGATGAATAAAAAATAGATTAACCTGGAATAAAGAATATCGATATTAACGATTGATATTAACGATTGATATTTAAATTTGGAGCGGGAAACGAGATTCGAACTCGCGACCCCGACCTTGGCAAGGTCGTGCTCTACCAGCTGAGCTATTCCCGCTTAAAAAGGTGGTTAAATTAACGTTTACTGCATTTCCCATCATTAATTTCAATACTAACTATTTAATCAATGGTGCCCGGGGCCGGAATCGAACCGGCACGACCGTTAAGTCGCAAGATTTTAAGTCTTGTGTGTCTACCAATTTCACCACCCGGGCATCGGGAGGTATTATTAACAGTCCTGTTATAGTTAATCCATTTTATTCAGGACAAGATAAAAACAATCTGCTGAAATATTCAATACCATCCATATCTTTTAAAAGAAATATGGAGGCTGAGGTCGGAATCGAACCGGCGTACACGGAGTTGCAGTCCGCTGCATGGCCACTCTGCCACTCAGCCTGAATATGCCAGACTATCTGTTATTACACTTGAAGCCTGTTTGAAAACATCGGAAATCAATGATAATACCGAGGTTTAAATTTGGAGCGGGAAACGAGATTCGAACTCGCGACCCCGACCTTGGCAAGGTCGTGCTCTACCAGCTGAGCTATTCCCGCTTCAAGTGGAGGGCATTTTACAGCAGAATAAGGATGTGTCAAGCAAGTTTATTACTAGTTTTTAATCTTTTTAGCTTAACGAGAAAACTGCCGAAATCTTGTTCAAAACCAAAGTAATGGCGACTATTTTTTGCTCTCTTCCGTAACCAACAATGGCCAGGTCACTTTTAGATAAATGAACATTGACCACAAGGTTAGAGCAACCGCTATGTATAAAAAGATATAACCAACAATGTACAACCAGCTATGTGCCATAATCGACACCACTTCAGCTTCTTTCCCAGCTAACAACAAAAAGAAAATCGCTGATAACTGCATCGCCGTTTTAACCTTGGCTACAAAAACCACCTTTATTGCCGAACGTTTACCATATTCTGCCATCCATTCTCGAAGCGCTGATACGGTAATTTCACGACTGATAATCACCAATGCCGGGGCTGCAATCCAGATTGTTGCGTGTTGCTCAACAAGCAATACGAGCGCAGCTGCAACCATTAACTTATCTGCAACAGGATCCAGAAACTCCCCTAACGGCGATTGCATATCAAAGGTTCTGGCAACCCAGCCATCTAACCAGTCAGTCCAGCCAACAACAGCAAAAATGATCGCCGCAGTCATCTGTCCCCAGCTGACTGGAAGATAGAAAAAAAATACCAACAAAGGAATGCAGATAATTCTAAATGATGTTAATAAATTGGCTATGTTCATAATATTATATTTACGACTCTGCTGTATGTGTGTATTTTAACACTGACACAGAAGAATTCACCTCTTATTCTCTTCAACACACAAAATAATAGCATTAAGCCTCAGTGTAGGTGATCATAAATCAATTGAGCCAGGTTCTGACTAATCCCCTCAACCTGCTTCAGATCATTGACACCAGCTCTTTTAATCTCCTGTAAGCCGCCGAAATGCTGAATAATCGCTCTTCGACGCTTTGCTCCAACTCCCGGAATCCCCTCCAGAACTGAAGTTTTTCTCACTTTATCTCTTTTTCCCCGATGACCGGTTATAGCAAAACGATGAGCCTCATCACGAATAGCCTGAATCAGATGAAGACCAGGAGAATCTTCTTCTAACCTGCGAGCTACTGCTTCAGAAGGGAAAAATATTTGCTCCATACCAACCTTCCTGTCACTCCCCTTTGCCACACTAATTAAGGTTACCTGTTGCAAACAGAGAGATTCCAATACTTTTTGTGCCTGATGTAACTGACCTTTTCCTCCATCAATGATCAGTAAATCAGGCAATCGAGCATCTTCTTTTACTAACCTTTGAAACCTTCGCCTGACCGCTTGCTCAATAGCTGCATAGTCATCTCCCTCAATGACGCCTGTGATATTAAAACGACGATAATCAGATTTTTTTGCTGCCCCTCCTTCAAAAACGACACATGAAGCCACCGTCTGCTCTCCCTGAAAATGACTGATATCGAAACATTCCATTCTCTCAGGCAGTTTATCCAGTCCCAACTCATTCATTAAGCTCTGCATTCGCTTTTGAGTGTGATTCTGACTGGCCAGCTTACTGGAAATAAGCTCCTTAAGGTTCTTATTAGCCATTTTCAACCAGGCTGCTCGACTGGTTTTCACTCGATGAATGACTCGGACTTTTGATTGTCTGACTTCACTTAATAAGGTAGCCAGTTCCTTTTCTTCAGACAACTGATGATTAACAACTATTTCAGCCGGTAATTCATTTTGAGAGGCAGTATAAAAGTGACCGATAAAAGACTCGAGCAACTCCTGTTCGTTAGTCCCCCCGGGCACCTTAGGATAGAAATTGCGATTTCCCTGAACCAGGCCATTTCTGATATGTAGTACAAATACTGCTGCGATTTTTTCTGAAATTCCTACAGCGACAATATCGGTATCAGTATCACTCCCCCTGACTATCTGCTGCTCCAGCACTCGGCGTAACTGAACAATTTGATCACGTAACCTGGCAGCCTGTTCATAATCCAGAGCGGCGGAAGCCCCCAACATTCTCTGATTTAATGTTTCTATGACTGATTCATTTTTACCCTGATAAAACAATCTGACCAGCTGAACATCACTGATATAGTCCTGTTCGCTGATCTTGTTAACACAGGATCCACTACACCGGTTGATCTGGTACTGCAAACAGGGGCGTGAACGATGCTTAAATACACTATTTTCACATTGACGAATTCGAAACAACCTTTGCATTAATGATATGCTGTAACGAGCAGCGGTAGAGCCAGTAAACGGACCAAAATAATCGCCCTTACTTTTGTGTCGACCTCGATGAATAGTCAATCGGGGATAAGTTTCATCGGAAAGAAAGATATAGGGATAAGACTTATCATCTCTGAAAACCACGTTATAACGTGGTCGGTACTTTTTAATCAGCTGATTTTCCAGAATAAGCGCTTCATTTTCACTATCGGTCACAATGATTTGAATATCACTAATCTGCGAAACCATCACTCGAGTTTTCGGAGGGTGATCCTGCTTCTGAAAATAACTGGAGACTCTATTCTTTAAATTTTTTGCTTTACCAATGTAAATGATTTCTCCACCCTGATTTATCATCTGATAAATGCCGGGTAATCGAGTAAGACTCTTCAAAAAGCGTCCTGAATCAAAAGCAGGTTCATTTTTATTCAAAGAATCTGCTAACAACTCTTGCTGTGGAGGAGTAATTTGTTTCAACTCAGGAGTACTGGTTTCAGGCGGAACTGACTTTTTAGATGTCTCTGGTTTTTTAGATGTCTCTGACTTTTTAGATACCTCGGACGTTTTAGACAACTCAGACATAAACGACCTCAGGCACCGGCTAACTTTCTGAACAACAAGCTCTCTGAATAACTGGTTCGAACCAGAGTCATTCTCGAACCAGAACTATAAAAATATTTGATCTTTGAAAACTATTCAACATAGGACCGAAATTAAAATTTTTCAGACTCAATGACACCGTGACGAATAGCCATATGGGTAAGCTCAACATCATTTTCAATTTTTAACTTATCAAACAACCGGTAGCGATAGCTATTAACTGTTTTCGGGCTTAAAAATAACTGCTCAGATATATCCTGGACTTTCTGGCCTCGGGTAATCATCAGCATTACCTGCATCTCCCGGTCAGATAAGTCATCAAATGGGCTGGTCTCTTCCGGATTAACCGCTCGTAATGCCATTTGTTGCGCAATTTCAGATGATAAATAACGTTTTCCGCTAGCAACCTGTCTTATCGCAATAATCATTTCCTCTATATCTGCATCCTTGGTTACATAGCCACTAGCGCCAGCTTGCATAAAGCGGGTAGGATAAGGCTCATCGCCATGTACTGTCACCGCAATAACCTTGATATCTGGATCAAATCGAATTAATCGCCTGGTCGCCTCTAATCCACCAATCCCGGGCATATTAGCATCCATCAACACAACATCAGGTCTTAGCTCTCTGGCAATAGAGACTGCTTCTTCACCACTCGAAGCTTCACCTACAATGGATAACTTATCTTCGTCAGCTAACAAACGACTAATTCCACTTCTTATTAGCTCGTGATCATCCACTACCAAAACTTTAATCATTATAATCTCCAATAACTATTTAATTTTCTGTCCTTAGTAAAATCAAAGTTTACCATTTTTAACGACCGGTAGAAAACAACAAAACTATAACTAATTATTTATTATTTCACTCTGACTGGTTTGCCCCCTTCAGCGGCATAGACCAGCAAACAGGACAACAATCAATATTGTATGCCAGATTTATTCAAAAGCAGATATCAATTCTGCTAAAATATTAACGCTATTTGGGAATAAGACTGGTAAAATCTAGCTTTATTATATCAGAATTTAAATTTTCAGGATTTATCATGCACAATTATCAGGCACCTGATGGTCTACTCAATAAAAAAGTTATTCTAGTCACAGGAGCAAGCGACGGAATTGGAAGAGTCATGGCAATAGAATATGCCCGGCTCGGTGCAACCGTTATTCTGCATGGTAGAGATACAGCTAAACTGGAAAAAGTCTATGACGAAATCATCGAAGCAAACTATCCGCAACCCGCAATAATTCCACTCAACCTGGTTAATGCGTCACCAGAGCAGTTTAAAAGCCTGGCGGATACTATTGAAACGGAACTAGGACGACTTGACGGCATTTTACATAATGCGGGCATGCTAACCGAACTAACCCCTATAGAGTTCACGACTTCAGAGACCTGGCACCAGATTATGCAGGTTAATGTTAATGCTGTATTTATGTTAACTAAAGCCTGCATGCCTTTACTTAGAAAATCTCCTGATGCCGCTCTTATAATGACCTCTTCAGGTGTTGGGAAAAAAGGACGCGCATTCTGGGGTCCCTATGCAGTCTCTAAATTTGCACTGGAAGGTATGGTTCAAGTTCTGGCAGATGAACTGGATAAATCCAATATTCGAGTCAACATTATTAATCCTGGCGCAACCCGAACAAAAATGCGGGCAAAAGCCTATCCTGCAGAAGACCCTTTTGCATTAATTCCTGCGGAGAAACATATCCCTCTCTATAGTTATCTGATGGGAAGTGATAGCAAGTCGGTTAATGGCCAGTCAATTGATGCTCAGAAATAATCACTGACCGAGCTGGCATCTACCCAAACTCCCTGGAAATGCAGGATTCAGCACGCCATTCCCTCAATGAAAATCATTCTTTTCTAATCTTCCTTCGGTGTTTCACATAATATGAGAAACACCGAGTAGTCATAAATCCGTCACTTTTCTGTCATGAGAATCGATGGTAAACTAACACAAAAGCTATCTTGTTGTTTTTAATCGATTTATTCAAGTTGGCACATTACCTGCTTAATCAATAACAAAATGTAGTATCGCGCTGCAGTCAAACCAGATATTGAATTAAGAAGTGATTTGAGGCAAACATGAAAAACACATCATCATCTAAAGTTATCAGCATCGATAATTACCGCCTGGCTAGCCAGGGAAATCCTGATTCTCTTGATATCACTCGATTAGCACTTAAACTTCAACAAACACTGGAATTAACGCCATTAATGCAAACCTTCTGCCATGAAACCGCCAGCATGGTACCCTGCGATTCAGTACGTTACCAGGCCAACGAAAATACATTGAGCTATCAGACAGGCGAAATCAGAGTTCATCGTTGTCGCTATCAGCTAGAGCTGGAAAGTGAAACTCTGGGTGAAATAGAATGTACCCGAGATAAACCATTTACTGTCAGAGAAACTGAATTAATAGAACGACTGCTGGGTTTACTCATCTATCCATTGCGTAACGCATTACTTTACCAAAAAGCAGTTGTTGAAGCGCATCGAGACCCGTTAACACAAATCAGCAACCGTACTGCTTTTGATAAAGCGTTAGCCAGAGAAACCTGTTCATACAAAAGACATGATAAAGCATTTTCTCTTATGGTTATCGATATCGATCACTTTAAGCAGGTTAATGATACTTATGGACATCTTGCAGGAGATACCGTTTTAAAACACGTTGCTCAGGTTATTCAAAATACGGTCAGACGATCTGATGAAGTATTCAGATATGGTGGCGAAGAGTTTGTTGTTATTTTATCAAATACAAAAATTGAAGGAGCTCGTTTTATTGCTGAAAGAGTGAGAATGGCAATAAAAAATCTGGTCATTAAATCACGAGAACAACTTAAAATTACAGCTTCTATTGGCATTGCAGCAACCGGTACCACAAACGACGTTAACGATACATTATACCACGCCGACAAAGCGCTTTATGAAGCAAAAGAAAACGGCCGAGACAAAGTATGCACTCGCGTTTAAACAACCAGCAAACTTATAAAAACCAATAGAGCGTAGCATCAACTAAGCTCAGGTGTAGTAGCTCAGGCTATTAATAGTCGCTTCCAGTTAAACAATAAACCGGGCAATTAATGCTTTAAGATTGCTCGCCACTTCACTGAGAAACTGACTCTCTTTTTCTGAGTTTAGCGCTGACTCCTCGGTTGACTGCGAAATGCCTTTCACATTGATTATACTTTGATTAACTTCATCTGCCACCGCCGACTGTTCAGTAGCTGCAGATGCAATTTGCTCACTCATGATACTGATTGCTCCAACAGATTCTGAAATTTTCGTTAATGCCGTACCTGCGCGTTCAGCCGCTTCAACAGTTTGCTGACTTTTCTCATTACCACTAACCATGGCATTAACCGACTGACCTGCTGACTTTTGTAGCTTATCAATCATTTTCCTGATTTCTTCTGTAGATTCCTGTGTTTTACTTGCCAGCGTTCGTACTTCATCGGCTACCACGGCAAAACCACGACCACTTTCACCCGCCCTTGCCGCTTCTATAGCAGCGTTAAGCGCCAATAAATTAGTTTGGTCTGCAATGCCCTGAATAACATCAAGCACTGAGCCAATGCCATCAACATTACTCTGCAATTCATTAATTGATAACACAGCAGAATCAAGCTCACTGGCAAGCTCGTTAATTGCTACCGTTGTTTCTTTGAGAATTTTTAATCCATGTTTTGAATCACTATCTGCGCTCGCTGAAGAAGCTGCAGTCTTTTCAGCATTGCCAGCAACATCCTGTACCGTTGCCGACATCTGATTCATTGCCGTTGCAACCTGCTCAACCTCCACATTTTGCTGACTGATTCTCTGCCTGGTACTAACCGCTGTAGCACTACTGTTTTCAGCGGTTTCAACTAATTCATTGGTCGTTGTTGAAACTTCACAAACCAGTGCTTTTGTATTTTCAACCATCCGGTTAATATCTTCACCAATTACTTTCATTTCATCATTTGACTGAATGGCAACACTTCTTGTTAAATCTCCTTCCGCAACGCCATCAACACAAGTTTTTATTTGTGAAATCGATTCCAGCATATTTTTATAAAAACAGGAGAATAGATAAATCGCTGCAAGAATTAAGACTAATGATGACATAACGTTTAATCCAATTTCCTGAACCAGGACTTGCTCTCTGCTAGCAAACAAAACTGACAAATTCGAGTAAAGCTGCTCTTGTAAATCTTGCGACTCTCGAATAACACGAGTCCCCTGTTTGAAATAACTGGCAGAATCAATAAGTATGGTATCCGGCGCAATTAATTTATCTTGTGTTGTTATGATGAACTCACCAAGAGATTGCTTAAATCTTTCAAGGTCAGGCTCAAAAATTGCCAGTGACGGTTCATTGTCAATCGCTCGTTCAAAACGAGAAAAAAACTGCTGTTTAAAAATCACCAACTGTTGGTATTTGTTAGAAAGACTAATAAAGGTATCACTATTAAATTTTTTTCTGGCAGCAACACCCGCACCAATACCTCGAGTTTGTCCCGTAATTTCAGATAACAGAGGTAACTCATCAATCAGAATCCTTATTAAAAACGACGTATTTTTCTGCGAATCAGTCATCAAAACCCCGAGTTCTTTAATTGAACCGGTCAAACTGAGGGTAGCTGATAATAATTGAGAATATTTTGTAAAAACTTCTGCTGGAGGCCTCTCAA
This sequence comes from Kangiellaceae bacterium, assembly GCA_016743995.1. GTDB lineage: Bacteria > Pseudomonadota > Gammaproteobacteria > Enterobacterales > Kangiellaceae > Aliikangiella. The sequence goes on from JADGFG010000008.1 coordinate 16,498, forward strand.
ATGAATTTTTCTTAAGCGCTAACCAATCACGTTCAATATCAATAAACATACTTTTTTGATTTGCATATAAATCCGAATAATTTTTATTTTTTTTAATTAAGTTAAATTGTAAATCAACCTCTTCCGCCAACTGACTAATCTTAATTTTGACTGAAACATCTCCATTTAAATAAGCATTGGTCAACCCTCTGACTGCAGCCATTGAAGTCAATGTCGAACGAAACAGGTTAATGAGCTGAAGCTCGTTAATTTCTTGTTGAACGATGTCCAGTGAGGCACTATTTTTATTAATAGTATTTAAAGCAACATAGCCAACGGGGATAAGGTAGAGAATAAAAATTAATAAAAACTTTCGGGCTATCGATAGCCTTCTGATGACTTCCATTCCCGGTTTCATTAAAAACGTAAGCATGATATTGCCTTAAATATGCTATTGCCTTAAATATGCTATTACCTTAAATACAATATGGCCTGAAATATACTAAAACTTGAATACGCTTAAACTTGACAATAAATCACACACAACCTTCTTCCAGACAGAAAGCTTTAACCACCAACAACCTGGTGAGCGGGCTATTTATTCAGTTAAATCAATATATTACACATACAATCAGATTACCAGATAGGTAACCCGTGTAAAAAGAGTATAGTCGAGTTAGAGAAAATGAAAATAATTGTCGTTCAGGAAAAATAAGCGATCAGAAAAATTAAACCGGTTGCTCCAAAAGCGCCCAGCAATAAAGGACCAAAACGGGTTTCACTCTGGTGCGGAAGCTCTTCTTTTAACGCAGTAATAATAATTCCTCCTCCAATAAAAGCATCCCAATAAGATACTTTATTAGCAAAGTCATCAATTAAAATACACAATAACCAGCCAGCCAGAGTCGAGGCGGCAAAAGCCCAGCGCAAAAACCTGTCATAACGTCTTTGCATATTATGACGAATGCCATGGTTAATTCCCATAGAATGTAATAGCAAGATACAGGCAATCATCAGCCCATTCGGAATATTTAATATAGGGATATCTGCAACAAGATAACCAAGCTGTGCAAAATAAGGACAAAAACCGCCAAGGTATAGCAGCAATGTACGATTTTTTGTGCGACCCACCTTGTTATCTTCATCTGCAACCCAACCTGCCCAGTAAAATGTTAGCAACCCCATAAACGCCAGAAACCAGATAATAGATTGGTCAATAACGATAACCTGACTGCTCAATTCATTAACTTTTGCCTGAGAGCTGGCTATTTTTGGCAAAAGATAAATAAAAACATATGCCAGTGCAACCCCGGAAGAAAGACTTAACCATGGGCTACGTTGCTTCGATTTCAAAAAATGCATATAGGGTACAGCGACATGCATCAGCATCAGACTGACAACAATCAAAAATGAAATCAACATCAATATAAACCCGGCTAGTCTTTACAAATAGTGAAAATCAAAAACAGGCATTATTTTACCAACCTGACTCTGTCACAACCGCTGTGCGGTTGAATCAGACAACATAAAACACTGACAAATGAATTATACAGTGACAGTATCTCAGGTTAAATGGCGTAGTGGTATACTTTTGCTGGAGGGAAATTAAAAAATACCGAACAACTATCAATTAACTGAATGGGATATCGTCGATGATAACTGGAAAAAATAAAATCATAGGTAAAAAGTGAAATAATTGTCTGACTATTCGCAAGTGATATCTTTTGTTCAAAAATTTCATCTGTCGTTGAACGAGGTAAGGAGCGATAAGGCAACGAAGAAACTATATTTGAAATTTTTTGTCCCGCAAAAATAGTCCCTATCTCTCTACAGTCTTTTTCTACTAACCTGACACTGGGAAAAGTAGCTCGAAAATCTAAGCACATACATTGATTAATTTCAACACAGGTAAGCGATCTCGGAGAGGAAAGTCGCTTAAGTATTTGCGTTGTTATTGAGCCTGTCCCAGCCCCAAGTTCAAGAACTTTATCATGACGATTTTGCTGAATCTTTTCAGTCATAGCCTGACCTAAAGATTCACTACTGGGTGTAACAGCACCAATGGTTCTAGGAGACTTTAAAAATTTTGTAAGCACATTTCAATCCTGTTTTCAAATTCAGGTATCCACTACATTTTGCCTGTAGAACTGCCGATTCCCACTCTAACCTTCAATATTACAGTCAGAGTAACTAAAATCTTTTATTTTGTTACAAAAATACTACAGTTTTGGTGCAGATAATCAAGGAATATTCTCCCACAACAATCGAATTAATAGAGACATAGTTCTCTTTTTCTGTAACCTTTGTTCTTTTTTAAGAATAATTAAACGAGATATCGAAAATATTTGATTTTTCCTATAAGCTAAAAAAATCGAAACCTGAAGCCAGGTTTCGGTTTCTATTCACGAAAAAACGTTAATATTCAAATTAATAATTAGCGTTTTCTACTCACTCGCAAACTGACATCTTCATAATCATCATATGCTCTAAGCATAATGTAATAATAACCTGGAGTCGCATTTTTTATGATGCAAGTTTCATTATTACCCGCCGACTCCCTGTTACAATCAAAATCTGTCAAGGTTGGCCGTTTTCCTTTACGAACATACAGATCAACATCTCCAGAACCGCCTTTGGTTTTTACCTTCATCGATTTCGAAATTGTACCAAGAAATACTTTATAGAATGTTTCACTCCCCTCTTCCCCCCATAGATCACGACTGACTTTCCCCATCTCAACTTCAATCACACCAGGTTCTGGTTGTGGCTCCCCGTCAACGACATCAATCATTTTTGTTAAAGTTGAAGATAACCCCATTTCGTCAGTAATTGTCAATGTTACCTGATATTGTCCAGCTGCAGCATACTGATGACTAATCGCCTGCGGACTTGCAACCGAATTATTTAGCTCCAGTTGATTACCATCTCCAAAATCAAGTGTGGTGGTTGTAGTTACCAGACCATCGAGATCAGCAATATCAATATTAAATAAATAGCTTCTTACACCTGATTGTTGCCAGCTCAAATCATTTATCTGAGGTTTATGGTTAATTTTTACCGTAATGCGTTCACTCCCTTGCGCGCTTTTTGAATCAACTGCCATAGCCACAATCTGGTGAGTACCACTGGTTGTTAATGCCACATCAATTACAGGTTTATTGCCCAACTGTCCTTGCAAATTCGAGCTCCATTTTATACTGCTACTCACATCACCATCTTCAGGATCTGATGCCATTGCAATAAACGTAATTAAACTTCCCGGATTAAATTTTTGACCTTCAATCGGCGATGCAATTTTAACGACTGGCGGCAGGTTACCTGTCACACTACCAATATCAGCTTCCACATAGTCACTTCCGCAGGTAATGGCTACTTTCTGACTATCAGGCGATACCGCAAATCGTTGTGGACTCAACCCGTTACCATAATAACCATAACGATTATCATATTCTGCGTTACCACAATTGTGAGTCAGGCTAGTTTTCAGTTGAAAGGAAGCCGCATCATAGACAGAAACCGAGCCCGTCACCTGATCACCTATTAACAAGTGTTGACCATCTTGAGTATACAAAGGATTAACATAGCTACTATAAGTTGTCGTTATTGTTTTAACGAGACTGGCAGTTTTCCAATTCCAGACTTTCACAACCCCACCTTTATAACCTGCCGCAACAAGACTACCATCCGCCGACCAGCTAATATTATAAATAAGATTTTCTTCGGGATTATTATAGGTTGGTGCGGGATAAGTATTTATCTGAAATGAAGCAACTTCTATCTGTTGCTCCACCTGATTAACCTTCTTTCGCTCATAGATTTTCAAAAACTGACCTTCATAATACCCGGCGACATAAGCAGTCAGGTTTTGCCGTGGATGGCTTTTAACCGCCAACATATCATGCTCAGGTCCATACTGCCCAAACGCAATTTGCCCATTAGCTTTAACCACCAGCGTTTTCTCATCATGTATTCTGCTTCTCACATAATGTGGCGCGTCAAATTCCAGGTCATAAACCACATCAATCAGATCGGCATTATTATCATCATAATCAAATAACAACTGATGTTGCCTCAACATACAGGCTGGACGGGCCAGGTTATCGGAATTTGTAGAAAGATCAAATCGACATAAACTATTAAATTGACCACTACTACCCGGGTTTGCAGGTGTTACTGGTGATGTCCGATGAGTATAAATAGACAAATCATCTTTAGAGAATCGAACCGCAATAACACCACCGTCAGGCTTATTGTAGGTATTGTTGTTTTGTCTGGTATCAAAATCCCCAATACCAGTCACAACTTTAGTTGACCGGTCATACACTTTGACCCCTACACTTCTTTGTCCCGCACTATAGGGAAATCCAACAGCCACACTTTTTCCATCGTGAGAGTAAGCGACTGATGTCGGTGTTGCAAAAGTAACTCCCGAATATAAAATACTGGTAGAAAGCAATACCTTTCCTAAAGGTACTTTAGTTAACTGCTGAAAATTAAATCTCATCATTGTAACCCTCTCTTGTATCAAATTAAAAAATGTATCAAGTTATAAATCGTAAACAATTTCGTCAAGCGCTGACTGTTACAGACTAATTAAAATAACGCAATCATAATTACTACCAAGTCTCAGTTTTCTCCATTTAAATCATATTTCATTAATTATTTGTAATCTTTGCGGGGGAAATATTCTACTGGTGAGATAATTGAAAACTCATATCATGTATGACTGATATGCGTCCCTGACACACTTTTGAAGTTTACAGATAAACTTTCAGGTGTCAGGGCGTGGGGAATTAATACAATAAACTTTAGTTAACTTGAAAAATTACACTCCCTTTAGTCTTTTTAAAATTAAACCTGTCCTTAATTTCACCATAAATCTCATAGTTTCCTTTCTTTAAGTTACTGATATTCCAGATAAACTGATCATTTACTTTATCATCTAAATCTTCTGACAAGTTATCAGTGATTAAAACTCCCTTAGATTCACCGACAATTAAACGCTCCTTCTCATCATCATCTTGCTCATCACTATCTGAGTAAGCTCGATAATAAAGAGATATTTGTGCATCACTATCATAGTCAAGATCAAACCACCGAATAACAAGCTCTCGTTCAATATGAGCAACAGTGTCCGCGCCTAAAATTGTCAATATTGGTTTCCTGCTTTTAATACTATCCAGAGAATACCATTTTATCTGAATTCCTTTAATGAACGCTCCGATAACTTTCAATACATTTTTTTGAACTGCAAACTGCTGAATATGAGAATATACCATCAACATTCTGGAAATCACGTACTCTGCATCAGCCTTCGTATTAATAGTTCTGGCAAGTGCGCTTTCTGTCCAACGAATTATCAAACCTGCTAGTTCCTCACAATTGAGATCATCGTCATCTTCATTACATCCCTCAAAAGATAACCCCTGGGTTAAGAGCAACAAATTTTGTTGAAGCTTCACAAAATCTGTTGCTATAGTAAATTGCAGTTCATCTTGAACAACAGGTATTTCCCCCTGACCATAATCCAGCTTTAGCTCTCCTGACAACTGATACTCACCCAGTGAATCAGGTAATACAACCAGAGATGAAAAACTAGTTTCGGAGACATCTACACGCCGCTTCCAGCTTGCCTTAATATCTGTTTCAATCAGCCCATCAACAGCTGAAATAAACTTCATTTCTTCATCCAGTTGCTGATGAAAAACAAGTTCAACCGGCGGTAGCATTTTGCTAACTCGCCAATTCACTCTGGCCAATGCTCCGGGAACAATTTCATTACTCTCAGGAGTAATTAGAGTAAATAGTCGACTCAATACCTGCTTAGCTATCACCGAATCAACAATATCTGCGGGGTTAAAGCCCAACAACACGCTTCTTCCACGATAGTATTGATGTTGCGTCATGAATATACGACCTGAATTATTATTCGCCATAATAGTGGCCGAACCAATAGATAGCTCCATGGCAGTAGCAGAAAGCTCAAACTTAATATCAGAAACAACATCGCCCGCTAACAGGTTAACAGTCTCAACATTATCAACTGATTTCAAAACACTGTTAGCAAAAACATCATTCATGAAACTCGCATCTTCCCTATGCGTTTTTATCATTGAAATGCCCATGCCAGAAGCAACCATCGCTCTGATTTCAGTCGCAGTATTCGGTGACATTTTTAGAACACAATTATCATCGTCATCGTCATCGTCTCGGTCATCGTCATCGTCTAGGTCATCGTCTAGGTCATCGTCATCGTCTAGGTCATCGTCTCGGTCATCGTCTCGGTCATCGTCATCATCAAACAGACAAACATCCTCTAAACACTCATCGTCACAAGAATCATCTTCATCATCCGAGTTTGAATAACACTCGTTTTCATCAGAATCATCGTCATCGCCACGCTCATTTTCATCAGAATCATCGTCATCACCACGCTCATTTTCAGAATCATCATCTGTGTGACAATAAATATCAACCAGCATAATACTGGTATATGCCTGAGATCTTAACGCTTGTAAAAAATCAACTTCCGAACGTACCAGCGCATAATCTCTGTTCTCTTCAGTTAATGTTTCAGTCATCAATTTTGTCAACCTGGAAGCACCTTGCTCTGGCAGCCAGATCAACACCCCGTTCAAATTAACAATCTCGGCATTCAACTCTGCGGATATTCGTTGAAGATTCAAACGGATAACATCGCTTCTATTTCCGGCTTTATCTTGAGCAAACAAACTGAAAGTATTATTACTTTCCGCCAGCGGAACCTGACTAAATTGATAATGACCATTATTATCTGTTATTTGTAAAAGCTCTCCAAAGTGCTGGCCAGATAAATGAATACTCGCACCAACTTCAGAAATACCTGTCAGATTAACAACGGGAACTGAAAGAACACTATCATTATCCGGACTGGTAAGCGTCAATAAAGGCGGAGTTTTATCGATCTCAAATTTAATTAATTGTTCAACAGTATTTCCAGCCTTATCTTTTGCTTTAATAAACAACTGATAAACGCCCTCTTTAGTTAACTCTGTCCCCGAGGCAAATTCAACATTATTCAAATGGATACTCTGTTCCAAAAGGTGTGCGTCGCTAATTGATACAACAGGAGTCAGATTATTATTTGTTAACAACCCATCACTAACTCCCATGATGCTAATTTCAGGCGGTGTTCGGTCAATCGCAAAATTTAACATTATTGTTGACTGATTACCGACAACATCTTTTGCTGTCGCAACCAGTTGATAGTCTCCTTCAGCGCTAATCGTTGTACCAGAAACAAAAGGCTGGCCATTAAGCATAATCGATTGAGATTTTAAACGGCTATCACTAATGTTAATCACCGGAGTCAACTCTCGAGCACTAACCTGATTATCATGAACCCCATTAATATTTATTTGAGGTGCCGTTTTATCAATTTCAAAACTGATCGACTCAACAGAGCGATTACCAGCTCGATCTTCAGCTGTAACCAGTAATGAATAAACACCTTCAAGTGTTACCGCTGTTCCAGAAATAAAATCCTGACCATTCAGTTGAGTAGTAGTAACCTTCAGATTATCATCAGATACTCGGACAACTGGAACAATATTCTCGCGAGATAACTGCCCGTCAATAACCCCTGATATCAAAATATCTGGCGCAACCGAATCAATCGTAAACTCCAGATATGCCTGACCCATATTGTTTGCACTATCAACTGCTGAAACCGTTAATACATAATGGTCATTTTTGCTGACTGGTGTGCCTGAAACATAGGGAATACCGTTGAGATAGATATAAACCTGAGCAATATTCGGATCAATGACACTAATTAATGGTACAACCGGATTATTATAAAACTGTCCATTCTCAACCTGACTGATCCGTATAACCGGAATACTATTATCAACGGTAAAAGATACAGGCTGAGTTATCGCAAGGTTGCCTTCATTATCATATGCTCTGCCTCTGATAGTATGAAGTCCATCTGATAGCAAAGGTAAACGATAATCATATTGTCCAGCCAGTTGTTTACTTAACGACGCTTTCAGCCAGTTACCATTATCCAGCTGCAGTTCAACTAGCTTAACTTTAGAATGTATGTCAACGACCTTCGCTGAAGCATTCATTTTGGAAATACTGATAACCGAATTTTCCTTCGGTGATAAAATGGTAATCTCCGGCGGCTCTCTGTCTATGATTCTGACAGTTTCAGACGCTAATGTTGTAACATTGGCTTCGTTGTCATTAACGACCTGTAAAACTACCTGATATTCTCCCAGCACAAGAGCTGAAGAATCAAAGGTTACCTTTCCACTAAAACTTGTTCCTGCTGCAACATCTACCTGATTACTTTTTGTATCAATAACCGTTTTACCATCAGGCGCCAATAAACTAAGGTGATACTTCAATCGCTTTAAATCAATGTTACTACTATTTTTAACGACATAAGCAGCATCAAGTAACTCTCCCGAAGACAAATAATTATCGGATAATGAAATGCTACCAGTCAGCTTATTCCCACTCGAATTAATATCAAAGTGACTCACTGACTCACTCAATGGCGTTGTAGCCGCATCTTCAAATACTCTTACTCTGGCTGTATAAGTGCCCACAACGTGGATGCCAGTATTCCAGCTAAATCCAACGGAATCTGTAGAGCGAGGCAATAAGCCGGACAAATTTTTTGAAAACAGGTGTAACGACTGGTTGTTTCGATCAAGAACATCTACCTCTACTTTGAGCTTATCCAATATCCGATTTCCAGACAGATATTCTATTGATGCCTTCACAGTTACATCACTATTACCAATATAAGAAGTTTTATCAGTATGAACAACAGAGTTCACCTGAACGGGGCTGATAATAGTGAACGGCTTTGTTCTTGTTAATTGTAACTCATTCAACACGTCATAAACTTTGACGACAACACGATATTGTCCATCCAGAACCTCGCTAACTTTCCAGTTTAAACGGCTCAGTAACTCTTGCCCATAAGTTAAATCAATAATACTTTTTGATTCAAGTAAAGCAACCTGATAACCACTCGAATCTTCAACGATAATTTCAATTTTTCCATTAAGGCTATCTCCACCATTGATCAGACTAACACTAATCTCTGCAAGCTCTGCGGAAGCATATTGCTCAGAATTCAGAGCTATCGTCGCTGATAACCCATTAACACCTGAAATGAGGATATCTTTAATGGTAAAATTATTTGACTCATTTAATTCAGAAATAAGGTTATCCGGATCAACGGTTGCATACAGACGAACAGGACCTTCGATGTTAACCAGATCCCAGTTATACAACAAAGTCGTACTCTCTCCACTTGCTAACGCAGGAACTGCCAGCTTATCCATCAACAGATACTGAGTATTATTTTGATCAACAGCGGTTAATGTCAGAGCAGAATCACTAGCACCTATGTCACCATAATTATGTACCGTCACAAAAAGACTGACAGTCTCACCCTTTTCAGGTAGTTGTGGCAACATGCCAATATCCATTACTCCAACAGACAGATCCGCTCTGTTTTTTAGTACATAATTGATTTCGATAACATCAGAGTTATCACTGATATTATTCGCTGCGTCCCGTGAGCGACTACTGAGCCTGTTGCTACCAGAACTTAACCTGACATTATTAACCTGATAAAACCCTACCAGTTTCACTTGCGATAATGTTGAAGCCCAGTCACCTTCATTTTTAATCAATACTAACCCAGCATCAGAAATTTGTGCCTGTTCAATATAACTTTCACTTTCATATAAAACGCTAACCTCATCATTGGCCACACTTCGACTGTTCAGAGACCGACCACCTTCAACAAAATAAACATGACTTGCAGATGCAGACCAGAACACATCTGAAACCTCTTGAACAGAACTAAACAGCATTGACTCAACCCCAGTATCTGCATCATAAATATAAACCTGAAACTGCCGCTCTAAGTGATTATAAACCTTATAAACAAGTTGGTTTTCGCCCCTGGACCATTGTGTCAACCTCGGCCAGTCTGCATTCTGATTAACCTGCGTAGCTATTCCACTTTCAACATCATAAATATACAAGCCAGACTCTGTCAGGTAACTGATAAAGCGAGCATCTTCAGACCAGTTAAATGAATTTGCCATGAAATAACCGGTGTTAGCATGAAAATAATTTAACCACTCTCCCGTTACAACATTATACAACCACAAACCATTGCCAGATTCCTGAGCTGTTGAAACATAACCGTTAATAAGCAGAAGCTTATTATCAGGAGACAATACGCCTGAATAGATTTCGCCCTGGTTCGCTCTCGTCAGACGAGAAGTTGCGGCTGAATCAAGGTTAAATTGACTCACATACCTTTGTCCTTCACTGTCGACATCAATGTAAGTAATACTTTTTCCATCAGCAGTCAGTCTCGCATATAACTGTTCATCATGATTCGCGGTTAATAACACTTTTGATGTCTCAGTAGCAAAATCATATTTAACAAGACTGGATTTAGAATCTATATCTTCATAAATAAACCACTGGCCATTATCAGAATAAACTGCATTACTGTAGTCAGTTCCTGTTTTTGCCATAACCGTTTCAGTTAGAGCCAGTGCCTCAGATTCTCCAACCTGACTACCGTTGCGAGTTAATGTCACCTGACTACCCGGTTCAGCCATTCCATAAACAGGTACCATCGACTCACTGGACTGGAAAATTTTTCCGCTTCTCGTCGGATAATGAATCGTCGGCTTCTCAGGCGCAATCAAATCGACTGGCATTACATAAACTTCATTTGAGTAATCACTCGCATTACCCATTGTGTCCAGTGCAACAACAACATAATAATAACTTTGCCCGTTAACTAACTGAGTATCATTAAAGGCTGTTTCATTAGAAAATCCTGCCTGCTCATAACCACTACTAGAAGTCAGAGAACGCAATATCTGATATCGGTCGACAGACAAAGGCGCTGAGTGCTGCCAGGATAAAGTCACTTCACTACCTGACTGAGATAGTTTTGCAATAAGATTAGAGGGAGCAACAGGTGGAGTAATGTTAACCATTACTTCTGAAAGATTTGAATCACTTCGATTTCCCACTTGATCGACAGCTTTAACCAGGTAACGATACCTGCCATTCGCAAGCCCGATATCCTTATAATAATTTATTGCAATATCTGAAATTGTTGCAATCTGAGTATCATCTCGGAAAACCTCGTAGTAAGCAACATCTGTCGAAGAACTGGCCGTCCAGCTTAAGTCAACATCCTGAACCGAAACAGCAGCAGATAATACAACCGGCTGCGGCGGAACAACATCACCAACACTCGCATCCGCATTATCAGAAGGTATACTTCTAAACCCTGAATTATTAACCGCAATCACACTATATTGATGGATGCCATCGACAACCGTTCTTTGCATTTCAGAAACATTTATCAAAGGCTGCTCTAAAACACGAATATCTCTAATTCCAAAATAACGATGACTGTTTACGCTGGCGGGCAAATTAACGATGTATACTCTCAGGTTATCCGTATAATAAGCTTCATCAAGCTGAATAATCGTTTTGTCATTTTGATTATTGCGTACTTTTGCAATACTCACCCACGAATTTCCAGCTCTGGTCTGAAGATCGAAATCCTGCGCTCTTCCTTCCTTGCTGTACCAGAGGATCGAAACTTCAGTCACAAGGCGATTACGCCTTAAATCTAACTCAACCCACTCTCCCCTGGCGGGCGTATCTAAAGAAGAATCAGTTTCAGGCATCCAGTAAGAACTCTGAGATTCATCCACAGTGTAACTGGCCCTTCGATATTTAGATGTCTCAGAACTGGCGCTGGCAGATAATCCAGAGGCTCTGACCTTATCAAATACAGACACATCATTTTCCATCACATCATATCCCAGTAAATCAATCTCCGGGTTATCATTCCAGTTCAAGTTAACATTTTTGTCGACGACATCAGCAATTAACCCGGTCGGTTGCGACGGATTTTGCGCATTAACAACCACCGCCTTAGCGGTTTTACTCACATTTCCATTCATATCTGTTAAACGAAAAGTGATGGTATTTGTTCCTGCAATCAGTTGTACAGGTTCAATCGTGTAATGACCTTCCAGATCGCTATCAAATCTGGTCATGGAGGCTACTCCTTCGCTAGTCGTTATTTCTCCAGTAATGCTAACCGGACCCGCAGCCTTACCTTTTATGACCGTAGAAAACTCTCGCGTCGGTGTCGCCGGATGAATAAATTCAGGCGTATAAACCAAAGCACTGGCTTTTCCTGAATTGCCGGAGACATTATTATTTCTATCGTAAGCAACAACATAATAAGTATACAGATTATCACTCAATAACTGATGCTGATAGTTAACAAGATCTCGATTAACGATTGCTAATCGTTCATAGGTATTTTCTGTTAAGTTTTTAACAAACAGTTCATAACGATCCAGATCCGGTTCAACATTTGCCAGCCAGCTCAAACGTACTTCATCAGCAATAACCAGAGCCATCAACCCCTCAACAGCTTGAGGAGGCGTCAGATCTCGATAAGTCAGGCTGATAAATTCTGGTGAAGGGTCCGTTTTTCCAGCATTATCCGTAGCCAGGGCTCGCAATTTAAATACGCCATAGTCTAACTTTAACGCTACCGGATCCAGCAGAACCTGATAAGGACTTTGAACATCCGCCGGACCAAGATCCTGCCAGCCACCATTATTAAATTGATACTGAAAAAGAACTGACGCAATATCAGTATCAGCAGATTCAGCCACCAGAGTGACTGGCTTTTCGAAACTTTGGTTATTCTCAGGAGAAACTATTTTTGCCTGTGGCGGCCTGATATCAATCAGAGCTTGCTCGATATCTGAGGGCAGACTCATATTACCGGCCATATCAATGGCAACAATAGCATATTCATACTCACCATCAACCAGATCGTTATCAACATAGCTCGTCGTGGTCACTGCGTACGGTTCCAGTGTACCAATTACTGTACCATTAGCGTTGGCAAGCTTACTGTTTCGATAAACCAGATACCCCAGTAAATCCGCTTCACTATTGGCATTCCACGACAAAGAAACCTGGTTTGAAGTTATTACCAGTGAAAGTCCTGTAGGCTTCGCCGGAGGCAAGTTATCAACAACCACTGACACTTCATCTCTGGCTATATTCCCACTGAGATCTTCCGCCTCAAGATAAAAAGTCCAATTTTCCCCACCAGACTGACTGAATGAATCCCACTCTGCCAGTAAATCAGATTGAACCGATAAAGGAGAGCGTCTGATCAGCTGTCGGCTATTGCTATTGCCGCCAGAAACATAAATTCGATACTCTTTAAAATCTTCAGCGCTAAATGCAGTTCCTTTTAATTCAACCAGTGCACTAACCTGCTTACCAGCAGATGGAAATAAAAACTTTGCCACTGGTGGCGTGAAATCAATAATTCGATAAACCGCATCGGCCATCTCACTTTTATTGCCAGCCTTATCAACCGCAATCACCGAGTAACGTTGCTGTCCCTCTTCCACATTCTGAACCAGATACTGCTCTCCAGAAGTAATCAAGGTAGAGATTTCACTGTTTCCTAGCATCACAATATAACCGGCGAGATCCGGCTCGGTATTTTTATCCCAGCTTAATCGAATATTACGCAAATTATCAATAGCTGATATCAGGTTTAATGGTTTAGCCGGCGGCGTTGTATCAAGAGTAATCTGTATCACTGATTCACTCGTGTTTTCAGCCTTGTCAGAAACCACCAGCTTAAGAAAATACTCTCCGTCCTGAGGAAGTCGTTGCCAGTCAATTAGTTGACCACCGCTAACTGATTTTGAATGACTCGATATCAGAGAATAATTTAAAGCCCCGGAATTTGACACCGGTGCAATTTGCAGAGAATAATCATCTATATTTTCATCACTGGCAGATCCCGTTATCAACTGACTACCGGTAACATATCCCTTATCAGACGGCGAAGTAATTTCTGCAACAGGAGGCGTATTATCTACCACAAGAGAAACGTTATTCTTTCCTGTATTTCCTGCTTTGTCAGTAACGCTCAGTTGTAACTGATATTCACCATCATTAACGGCAGAAACATTCCACTGAGTCAAAATTTCAGGTAAGGGAAATTGAGTGCCGGATTTAATATCAAAGACATTACTGTTTGCTGCTTGTGGTGCATAACTCAGTAAATAAGACTCAGGATTACTTTCTGTCACCGTCGCAGAGATATCGACAGCCCCATTAGCAGCGCTGACAAAGGTATTGACTAAAGGTTGTACTAATTTTACTTCCGGAACCGTATTATCAATAACAAAACTGACAATCGTTTCTGCTATATTTTCCGCAGCATCGGTAGCAATAACTTTTAACCCATATTCACCTTCTGCGTAACCTGCCAGCGATGCAAACTGAGTTTGCAATCGGGTAACGGAAGTTTCCGTGCTCACTTCTGCAATATTCTGCCACACGGGAGAAACAGGATTACTTGCAATAAACACCTTGTATCCAGTCAGATGCTCATCGGTTATTAACCCGGCAATACCGTTTTCCGAAGAGGTAAAACCAGTATTGGGCCACTTCAGTTGAATGACAGGTGAACTAGCGTCCAGATCAATACTGACAGATTCCTCCTGCCTGATTGCGGTGTTGCTTGCCAGAGCAGCCACCAGAGTCAACTGATAGTGACCATCCGGTGCCAGCACAGCAGAATCGGTTAAACCATCCCAGTTAATCATATGAGCGCCAGCGGCCAGTGATTTGTCCTGGTATAACGTTCTGATTAAACGGCCTGCATTATCAGTCACCGTCATATTTAATATTGCATCCTTTTCCAGTCCAAATCGAATTCCTGTCGTATCACGACGACCGTCATTCCCCGGAGAAAACAGACTTTCGACAGCTTCCAGATAAGATAACAGATTAACCTGATTTTGAATGTTAAGCGAAACCAGATGACGCGTGATATTACCCGCTTTATCCTCAGCGGAAATTTTTAATACATGTTCGCCTACAAGACCAAATGTATTCCAGCTAATCACCTCAGAACTTGTAGAGAGATCACTGTTACCCTGATACAGAGTTAACCAGGAGTCTGGTGATTTACCCACACCATACTCAACTTTCGAAGACTTAAACTGCGAACCAAACTTTGTAGAGTGGGAATCTGATATTTTTCCTCTAAGCTCTATAATCATACCAAAAGGGTCTGTTACATTGGGATAACTCAGGAGAACTTCCGGTGGCGTATTATCGATGTAAATAGTTTCATACCAGCGCTTCTCGTTACCGCAGGAATCAACAGCATTAAAAACCAGAACATAATCACCATCAACCAGACGCTGTCCAGCACTATCGCTTCCATTCCATACAATCGAAACTTCTCCCGGCGTAACAACCCTGTTCGAAACAATCGTCGCTTCAAGGTTTTTCAAATCCGGAATATTATCAACAGTTGGCAGATAAGAATAGGCCTCAATTGTTAAATCAAGTCTTTCATTGACATGAGTGGTAATCACCAATTCATCATTAATGCCATCACTACCCGGGCTGGCGATAGCAGGCTGTACAACTGAATCCCCAGTTTCAGCCTCGCTATCAACAAAAAAGCTCCGTGTTCGACATTGACGATAACCCGCCTCATCCAGTGCAGAAACACGAATACTGATATCACCATGAACCGCTGCCTTATCAGCAAAGTACCCAATATTTCCATTTTCTGATAACGAGGCTTCTATATTACGATGAATACTATATTTATCATCAGGATTTAGAGGCCCTCGTTTAGCAGTTTTATAATAAAAGACTTTGCTGCCAGCTTCATTAAATGCATTCCCTTTAGAATACTGCATAAAATATCTGAACGAATTTTGATCGGTAATGGAACCATCCACAAACAAATTGGCCCGACAGACTCTGGTATTATTCAATGGCGTATTTATCTGAACACTCGGTGGTGTTTTATCAATTAACAACGTATAGGAAACAGTAATCTCTTCATCATTGATATTTACCAGCCTCGCAATAAACTCATGCTCCCCTTCAGAATGAAGCGCTTTATCCAGCGAAAAATGATGAATAAATATCGGCTCTCCATTACTATCAAGAGGAGATACTTTCGGATTATTAATATTAAACAGAATATTGTCTGGATCTGAAGCCGGTGCCAGAGTCAGCAATTTCAATTGAGTGTTGTTAGCGGTTACAGTTGCGAATTCAATTAGCACCTGCTCCGCCGATGGTCCATTACAGGTTAAGTTATAATCTGGGACAGATTTTACTTTTAATTTAAGACACTGTGTAGAAAACGATTTTTTCACCTCCATTTTACCGCCACCAGTAGTAATCAACACGACTCTAAATTGATATTCTGTGCAATCTTGTAAACCATCAAACGCATAAATGAAATAATCTTCAGGTGATTCATAACTGGCATAGAATCGTTCGACTTCATAACGTGAATCCTGACTGCTTTGTATAAATAAATCGACTCGACTGACGGGGTAAGTAACCCCATGTTCCCCCCATAAAATATAATCATCCTCGTTGATCGGAGTGGGGTTTACATTGATTAAATAATCAATAGCAGCAGTTAATTCTTTATCATATATCGAAATATCTCTTCGCCATCCCTCCAGCGACAATTTTTGTCCCCCACTAATTGCCAATACTTTTGCCTCATTCGAAACAAAACGATTGCCTGTTTTATCAATCGCCACCACTCTGAGGCGGTAGAATTTATTCAAGTTTAATGATGTTGGTACCCAATAAGAAAAAACAGGGGAATCAACATTGATTAAAGGCACAAAGCTGTCTGGGATTCCTACAAAATTACTAAACAATTCAACAGACTGACTAGTCCAGGCTGTTGAATTGTCTGCTCTATATTCAACCCTCACCTGTTGGAACTTTTGAACCACCGTTTCAGAAAGTTCCATCCTGGCCAGTTTATCAACTTTAAGCTCAATAATTTGCTCCGTCTGTGCTCCGCCAGCTTTAATATAATTAACAAGCGTGACCGGACTCAGTTCATTTTTCGCTTCATCGAAATCATGCGTGCCAATCGTAGACAACACTAGCTGTTGTCTTGTCTGGTCAGTTTTAACCACACTGCGATTACCAGCCAGATCGGTAACCACTAATTCAAAAGAGTGCCCGGTGAAAAACTGAATGTTTTCACTAAACAGCAGCGTTTCGGATTGCAAGGTTGATTGATTTCGAACCTCATATTTTTTGTACTCAAAAGCATTTAGTGCGCTTTTCTCATTGGTTCCAGCAACAACACTAGTCACTTCGCCACCAATAAGATTGTTATCTGAAAATCGATATTTAATATAAGGGAGACCATTAGGAATAGTGACCCTTTTATTCGAATTTTCTGGAATAAAGCTTAACTTTTCATGAAAGGCATCAAATAACTCCAGACTGGCAGATGGCTTAGTATTATCAATAACAAACTCGAGTTCATAACTCAATAAGCGCATCACATATTTTCCATCAGGCAAAGTAGCACCAGCATCATCTCGACCATCCCAGGTAAGGCTATACTCTTCTCCAGCAGCCGCATGTTCTCGAGCAATTTTTCTCACCAGAATATTAGATTCATTATAGAATTCAAAAGTTAAATGTGCTGGCTGATGTACTCGATAAAAAATAGATGTCACATCCTGAACACCATCACCATCAGGTGAAATATAAGCCTGTGTTCGATATAAATTACTGATTAGTGTTTGTTCACTCCAGGCAACACGCCGAATTTTATGCTGTTGATTTCCAGCAAGATCCTGAGTCGTGAGACGTACAAAATAAGTACCTGGTGCAGGTGGCACCCAGAGAGCAAAAAAATCATCAATCACGGCATTTGCCGACGCTGGCTGAATAGCTGTCCATTGCCCGGGGTTTTCAATATTAGTGTATTCTACAAGGTAATTCTTAAAGTTCTTATCAGTAGCAGTACCAGAAAGTAAAATTCCCCCACCAGATGGGGCGCGCAATACTCGCAAATCAGAGGTCAGATTAAGCAAGCTGATGTAAGACCATTCATTAAAATGATAGCTGTTACAACGATTTGCAGACTCAGGAATAAAATCCGATTTAAAAACTAATTTATTCTTAAGTGGAGAAAGTCTCAAATTCTTAAAGCTATACGATTGATAGGGTCGAACAACCTGATTTCGCGTATACTTCTTAAAAATCTGCTCTGGCACTTTAACCGCTGCACTATCAATTTCCCAGACTTCATTAATCGGCTTCGGATCAAACTCAGAAATTTCAAAGGGGTAGCGAAAGGAGCGATAAATAATTGAGTTATTTTCACTCCAGATTAAATCTGCAGCAAAAGGTGCTGGCCCAACAAATTTTGGATCACAAAATGCACAATCAAGATTAGAAATAGTGTACTCATAAAGAGAAGTCAACTTTCCAGAATCCACCTGCAATTTATAAATCCCTCCAAGGTTTTTAGCACGAGGATATCCCCCGCCTTCCACCTGATATTCAGGACGACCCGCAAAATAAGAAAATGCAATTTCTTCATTACTGGGAGACCAGGCGATCTGGGTTACATTTCTTTCATAAAAAGATGGGTTTAGTTCTGGTAGTGGATAGGCTTTAAGCTGCACACCATTAGCATCGTAAATGGTGACCTTCTTTCGAAGGCTATCGAAAATAGAGAAACCATTCCCATCCTTTCTCCAGCTATATTTTTTGGGATAAAAGCTAGTATTATCTTCATTGATATTAACCAGCCGAGCTGTTTCCAGATCGATTAATGAAAAATAGTCTCTACCATTAATCGCATACTCTAGTAGTAATTTCTTTCGGTCCGCCGATAGCAGTCGCTGGTTAATTTCCTGGACGTTCCCCATAGCGCCCGATTGTTCAATGAGATTAACCCGAGCAACAGGTGTTCCCCCATTGAGTGGAATAAAATATAGAATATCCTGATTAATTTCCATTAAATTCTTATTGTCAGCTGTAAGTCCTAACAATGTAGAATGAGAATCGTCATCTGATAACAAACCTGTCGACATCATTGAGGCTGAATGTTTCTCAGTATCAACCTTCCATAAGCTTCTGACTCGTCCGCTACCTTGTACCCATTGGTCATGTTGAAATACTATTGTTTTTCCATCATCACTCACATACAAATTGTCTTCACGAGGAATGCTGATATGTTTGGTATCAAAAAACACCTGATTCAAAATTATCTTTATCCCGGTGCCATCTGGGTTCATTTTATATAAACCCGGCGCATAAAGCTCAGATGTCGACGCAGCAGGAATAGTAAAAAACAGGGTAGATTCATCAGCAGAATAGGAAAAATTATCATACTGATTGAGCTGACAGCTCAGGTTACGTTCAAGACCATAGGGCGTTCCCATCGATTCCAGTAACGATGAACGATTATTATCAATTTCAACACTTGTCGTAGCAACAACTAAATTGCCATCACTCATTTCAATATGATAAATACCATCAGAAAGCACCCGCTCCATTTCGTCCTTACCATCCCATACAATACTTCCCTGCTCAGTATTAATAAGCGCTCCCCCCTCAAACTTCCGGACTTCTTTACCGGTAGTATTCATCATCGTAAAAACTGGATTTGAAGCAACTTTTAATCGAAAGAAAAATTCGGAACTATCCTGTCTGCCATCACCATTGGGTGATATAAATTTTTCAGTCGCATAAAACTGACCATTTTGAATAATCAGCTTTTTAACCACATTATTATTCGACTCATCACTTTCAGCAATGCTGTTAGCCGGATCGACAATAATACTTAACAGACGGCTTCCTTCAGAAAAATCATTAACCGTCGGGATATTAACCGTCAGGTTTCCATCAGGCGGGATATTCAAAGCCTGACTGGTACCAATCAGACGTCCGCCATTATCGGGATCGCCGGCAACAACATTGACCACAACTCCCTGTGCTGACTGCTGTCCCATATTATGAACTTTGACATCCAGGCTGATTAGGTCGCCCGCTTTGGGAAAAGCAGGTAGAAACTCTACATCTGCCGCAGAAACAGCTAAATCAGCTCGCGATAAAATAGTTAGCTGCCTGAATGCCTGATTATCCGTTTCAAGAAACTCTACAACGGTATTATCGGGGTCTACAACAACAAAAATAAGCGGACTCCCTTCTCTCGGAATATCAGACCAGGTTAATTTTGCGATTGCCGTTGCGTTCTTATTGAGTGAAGTGATTGGTTCAGAAAGACCTATCAGGCGTCCGCCACTTTCAGGATTGCCTTCATAAAAAGCGGCAACAACATTATCAGCTACCACACTGCCTGTATTACTAATGATGGCTGATATATCTACCGAATGACCCTGCAATGCCGGCTCCTCACTAAAACTGATAGCCTTATGATTAATAATCAGGTTAGCGCCCTGCGCGCTACCAGCAGTGACTTTTAAGCTGGCTGAGTTATTAAGCTCATTAATCTCGGGTAACAGGTTAGTTTCATCAATAATCACGCTAAAGGCCAGTTCTCCCGTTAAATTGACTCGCCATATGATATCCTGTTGAATCGTCTGGCCTGCTGCAACCTGAACAGCGCCCGATTGTATCTCCTGAACATTTGTACCATCACTGACCGTATATTTAACATTAAAGGAACTGGAATCAATTGTTCCACGGTTTCGTAACTGAACTGCGAACGTCGCATCCGTACCAACAACGACCTGATTACTAGCTGCTATATTATCGCCGACTATTTTTATATCGCCAGCCAAAACTTCAAGATCTAGACTGTCCACCGTCGAAACAGAGACACTGGCTGAATTGTTCTTTTCATTGACTTCTGAAATTTCATCCAGAGGGTCAAGTACAATGTAAAAACGACTGGTCCCCGATTTCTCTAACTGATAGGTCAGGCTGGTAGCGGTACTTGAACGCCCAGCAACATTGACTATTTTCTGATTCAGAACTTCGCCGTTCACAGAGTTTTTTCTCAATTGAACCAGCAAATTTGATACGCCTGTAATTCCCTGATTACGAATAGAAACCGCAAATCCCAGATCAGCCGGAAGGCTATCCGGCTTTATCGGATTGACAAATATATCAGAGCTGGTAATCGATAAATCGACACCTGGATGTGCACTCCCAACTTCAATATCAATACTCGTCTGATTATCAAGCTCTGTCATTTCTGATAGTTGATTGTCAGGATCGACAAGCAAAAATAAAGTCTGTTTTCCAGGTTTATTAAACGTATCCAGAAATCCGGTTAAATCCACACTCATTCCAGAGCCTAATACGGGAACAGGAATATCAGCCCCCACTACGGTCCCGCCAGCTGCCGGATCGCCATTATAAGCGCGTAACACGCTGGCCATTGTTTCAATATTAGAGTTATTGCTGACCCTGGCTTTAAATTTGACTCTATCACCGTCAGTTGGCATTTTTGGTTCATAAGTGACAACTGAATTTAATAATAAATTTGGATAACTGAATTGCTGTAACGCATCTAAAGTAACAGCCGTTGCATATCGACTATTATTCCAGCTGCCATTACTCTGTTGCTGAGTTAAAAGATAACTTGCTGCCTCAGGAAATTTAATTCGTTCACCTGCCGTTAAATGAATCATTGTTTTAATGACATTAGCGGTATCATGAACATTACTGATGATATTGCTCACATAATTATCACCAAAGCCTCCATCAGTATTTTGTCTGGCGGCAAGCCAGACTAAAGCGGCGTTTGAAACAGCTTCATGACGATTAACTTTCTTTAAACTATTAAGCACTGCCGTCGTGACATAAACCTTACTTTCGCCCTGCTCTCTACTACTCCATCCACCATCAATATTTTGTTTTTCTATCAGATAATTAGCCGCAAGATTAATGACCCGATTATAGGCTATCTGATTAACCACCATGCCACTACCAGACTCATAGCCTTCAGCCGCACTGCTAACCGCAAGCAGCGATATTGCAGTATCTAAAGGGTTACTTAAATAATCCTTATCAATTCCCCAGCCTCCATCATTATTTTGCCATTGAATCAGTTGGTCAATCAGTCCCTGAGCGTGAATTCTTCGGTCTAACTCAAGCTCAATTTTTGCCTGACGAGCCAGAAAATCAGTGTTCTCTTGTGACTGAGTTAATAACCAGTCTAGCGCAGCATTTTTCCTGGTAAAGCGAGAATCCAGTCTGCGCATAACATCAAGGACAACCGTAGTATCACGTAATTGAGAAGCTGGTTTATCCTGCCATAAGCCTTCAGTTGTCTGTTCCTGACGTAACCATGAAAAACCATCATTGATAACCGCAGGATCTGTTCTCGCATCACCATAAATAACCTCCCCGGGATCGCCTTTTGGAGTCGGCAGAGGATCTGTAAAAATATTGACTGTGGCACGTCCACCAGTCCAGATGCTAAAGCGGTCTACAAACCCTCGACTGATATGAGTGAGTGCGGCAACTTGTTCTACAGGTACAGGCTCAAAAGGTTTTGCCAGTAAAATAAAGCCAATACGAAAGTCTTTCTGCGCCTTTTCGAATGAAGGAATTCGCTCACCTTCTGCGGCAATAATGTCTTCTATTAAAACATCCCGTTGAACACCGCTAATAGTACGCCCAAATTTTCTGATACTCTCAGAAGGAATCAGATTTTTATCAATTGATGGGTTATCAATCAACATCATGGGTTCGACTTCCGATTTCTGGTTAAAACCCGCTAGATAAAGGTCAAGCGGACTAAAAAACTTTCTACTGGCTACAGAGGTAAATGTTCCATCACCATTAGCTTTCCAGTCATGTCCATAAAGTACAGATGCATCACTGTCAAACAGATTACTCCAGTGAGCGTCATCCTTGCCTATCAGTCCTTTGTCAGGTCCAGCTCCCTGATCAAAACTCACCTTGCCAGACCATTGATGCATTAACTCATGTCCCAGAATCATCAGTGTTTCATCGAACTTTGGATTCACAGGATCGGTTACACGTCGAGAAATGGCCGCCATATCAATATATCCCTGCAACCTTCCACTACTGCCATAGAACTGTGTATTGTCCATAACAGGATGTCCAATCCCCTCGACAGTATTCTTTATGGTGTTGTGAAATGCAGAAGCTTCACCGGTATTAAATTCGAAATTGGAAAATACAACCAGAAAATCATATTGATCGGCGTTATTTTTATAAAACTCCTGCGCAACCAATTGTCTTGGTAAGTTATTAGGCCCATTGGCGTCCTCCTTGTCGTAATTTCCGGAGAAATTAATGACAGTAATACCTTCTTTCTTCTCTCTGAAAGAAATATTAAAATCTGAGGGTGACGCTGAATAAATAAAAGAGGAAAATAATAATGAAAAAGATACTAAAACTTTTTTTAAAGTTCCATTCTTTAGTTTTCTCATCCTGTTCTTTATGAATTTAAGATTGAATTTGGTAAAATTATTTTTTAATTCCATACTTCCTACAACTTTCATTATCCTGACTTCCCACTAACATCATGCACAATTAATGCATGATTCCATCATTTATTTATTCTGATAAAAATATTATTTTAATCAATAAAAGGTTAAAAAGACTCTGCTGCGTTAGTAATTTTCAACTGACTGAGAATATCCCTGTTGATAATTGCTTCCGTTAAAAATTTGTTTTTCGTAATTTGTCAACGCAAGTGTTTCAAACTCTGCCTCACTATTCTTAGTTTTTATCATTATAACTTTCTGTCGTTCAACCCGATCATTTTCTAATGTCACCGACAGTTCAAGAACCACTTTATTCTGAAACATCTCCACGACCTTAACCCCTGAAGAATCAATCTCATCACCCGGTTTTAATACCAATAATTTGCCGCCAGGAGACTTAATAATTGCACGTTGATTCAAAGGTTCGACCAACTTCAGAGAGTAGCCAGTTAAACTGGAGTTTGCATGAATTACAAATGGAAGAAGTGATAGTAACAACAGGTTAAATCGTTTCATGATAATTTCCCCTCCTCCAGATTGACAAGTGCAACTGGAAAAGATGAAAAGGTAAAGACAAAGAATTTGACACTATTGATAAAAGTGACAATTTGTTGGCAGCCGAAAGACAATATTGATTTGTTCTGATGATTATAACAAAACAGGCAGTGAGAATATGAGATATTTATGAAAAAGAAACGAACCCTGAAAAGAGGTTTACGAGCGATAATCAATATTGTTTTGATTATCCATTTAATAAAATAATGACTGAACAACAGCTTACTACTTAAAGTAACCCTGAAAAACTTTATAACTTCCATACTACTTCCGTGCCCTGAAGACCCTGAGAAAAACACCCTGAGAAAACGCTACCTGAGCGCAATACAACCTCTGAATTTCTTATTTGAAATTCCCTGTTAACACAATGAATACCTGAGAATAAAGTATCTGAGAATTAGACACGTAAAAATCAAGAATTTTATATTTTCTAAATCAAAATGTTAATTTATATCCGAATAAACCAGTTAATCTCTGACTAATACAGGCATTTTTCTGGTCACCCGGAAGAATTGTCACACATTATTAAGATTGTTACAAGATATGTATACTTAATAATCAATAATTATTACTTCATCCAGACAGTTTCACGGTGGAGTTATGACCAGAGCAGGAAAACTTGCTTAGTTAAACCAAACTCACTTAAAAACACCAATCAATTATCTCGAATTGAGTTTTTGCATGCTTTTTCTATTGCATTTTACTGATAAATCGAAATTTTCGATAAGCTGAACTATAATGCATTCATGTTATTAAAATAATTCGCAATATGCTCAAAAAACTGTTTTCACCTGCCACTCATTTGATGAACAAACTGAAGTTTAACTTCAAGTTTACCCTCATCATGATGCTTTTCTTTTTACCACTTTTAATTTTAACATTCAGCTATTTCAGCGAAGTCAACAGGCTCTACAAGCATACAAAAAATGAATTAAGTGGGTTAACTGCAATTCACTTATTAGACAAGCAACAGGAACAGTTAATAAAAATAGTAATAGACGATATGGCAAGGCGTGCAAAAAAGACCATCGCTGACACGCAGGCTGACAGCATTATCCAGTTTAATAATGAACTCATTCAAATAGCAAAACAAAAACTATTCAGTGAGCAGGAGAGCAATTCATTAATCGAAGCCATTGATAAAAGTCACAATAAGCTTGTAAAAACCCTCAGCAGCGCCACCGACCAAGAGCAAACGCTGTTGATCACTTCGATCAGTTAGAAGAAGTCATCAATCACTTTAATTCTCTCTACCAGAAAATAGGTAATATGAAAGGCCTGACTAATGACCCCCAGGTCAATACCGTTATTTTATCGCGACTTTTAACCGAAAAACGTCAAATCGCACTAACTTTACTGACCAGAGGTTACGGGGTAGCAACTTTCGCGCTTAATGAAAACGCAGTATCATCAGGCACTTTTGACAGCTTAAGTCTGGTCACCGATGAGCTAGCCTCTAACCTGGTTAAAATACAAAATCTGGCCACTTATGCGGAAGGGTTAATCCCCTCGTTGCAGACATTAATTAAAGAGGATGTTAAGCAGCTGACAGAAATCATTGATAAAAGCCTGTTATTTATTGAAGATCAGTTTCTAGCAGTTACCGATGTAACACTCAAAAAGGCAGAGATGAATGCTTTTTTTGAAGCACTTTTACAAGTCTATTACCAGGACAAAGAACTTCTCAAAAATGAATTTAAACAACAACTCAATAACCGTACCAACGAACTACTAAACCGAACCTATACCATCGCCAGTATAGTGACATTGGTTTTACTCATAGTGATCTATCTGTTTGTTGGCATGAGCCTGTCTATATCAATGACAACAAACAGCCTGACCAATATTGCGAGTCAACTTGCCAATGGTGATACCACCGTTAGCGCCAGTATACGTACCAGAGATGAATTGTCTTTAGCGATAAAAGCTTTTAATCAGATGGCAATCAATGTAAGAAACCTGGTCGAATCAGTACAGGTTGCCTCAAAAGGCGTCGCCACGCAAAGCAATACCGTCAAGCAGCTCACCCAACAGACAGGTGAAGTTGTCGAGCAACAGATTCAGGATACACAGGCAGGCACTGAAGCATCTAATGAGTTATTGCGGGCAGTAGAAACAGTTTCACAAAATACTCTACAAGTTACCCAGGCGCTCAAGCAGGCGTCTCAACAAGCTGTCCAGGGCAGAGATATTCTGGCAGATGCCCGTCAGGCGACTAACGAGCTGGGAGAAGAGATCAGTCATTCCGTAGAAGTCATTCATGACCTTTCTCAACAAAGTGACAGTATCAACAAAGTACTTGAGGTCATTAAAAGTATTGCTGAGCAAACAAATTTACTCGCACTTAATGCCGCAATCGAAGCCGCCAGGGCTGGTGAGCAGGGGCGAGGATTTGCAGTGGTTGCAGACGAAGTTCGTTCTCTCGCTCAGAGAACCAGAGAATCAACTGACGAAATTCAGGTAACCATTAGTAGCTTGCAAAGTGGAATTGACAGCGCAGTCAAGGCAATGACACAAAGTGATACCAAAGCAAAACGCTCTATTGAAGAGGCTGCACGCCTGGATGATGCACTCAATATAATCACTCAGTCAGTGGACCAGATCAGACAACAAAATACCGCCACAGAACAAGCTTCTCAACAACAAAATGATATTGCAAAACAAATTGAAACCCGGTTAAGTTCCATTCAAAATATATCAGCTACCACAGAAAATAATGTTCAACAATCCATATCGACCAGCCTGCAACTGGCTGAACATGTAGAAAAACTGGAAGATGTTGTTTCCAATTTTAAAACATAGAATGTGCTGTTTGTTTTAATTCTCTTTCATCAGCATTAGAAAAACGGATACAGAACAGGACATATATGATAGCCTGGTTAAACATATACGCCCGTTTTATCCGTTAATACTGCAAGCTTTAACTCTATCTGGCTGTAGAGCAATTTACGTTTTAAACTCGTTCCCTTTTGTTGGGTTTACCAAAATAACAGGCTTCATTCAAAATATTCCAGAACAACCTGCTGTTACTTTTGTGCCTCATATCGTAATCCATAATTAAACTCAGGAGTATTTCTTTTAACCATAATAAAATAAGTTGCACCTTCTATGACATTATCAAAAATACATTTCATTTCTTGTTCGGGGTCACTGGTCACTACATTAACGTGACAATCAAATTTTCCATATGTTGGAGATGCACCTTGCCTGACATAAACTTCACCTTCACCATAAAAACCTGTTATAAAACACTGAGCTTATTGGTTGAAGCTGGAATTTCAACGAAATAAGTTTCTTTATCTTTAATGCTGTATAAGTTAGAAAACAAAGTGTCGGCAACAGGCAATAGCACTGCTTCATTGAAACTGGCAGTTAATTTTGTATTGATCACCGCACTACTGGCTCCCTTGAGCATCACATGATAAATACCTGGCGTAGTGAAATTATCACTCCCCGGCGTTTCCTTCGTAAACAGACATTTTTCATTATTACCCGGCAATACAGAGCGACAATTAAATGATTGAGACGATGCTGGTGCATTATGCTTTACATAAAGCTCGGCATTCCCTGAGCCTCCTGATAACTCAAAAGACAAATCAGTTGCATGCTTTGGAACTTCCAGAGTGAATTGTTTTTCCAGTTTCTCTCCGAACCATAGTTGCCTTTCTGGTATATGATTGTCTAATACATTATCAGATAGCAAAATAGTTTCGTAGTTCGCTAACAAAGAAATACCTGACGAATCAACGGTTTTTCCCTGCAGCATTACATGATAAGTACCGGCCTGTATATCGGCAATTGCGCAATACTCAAGGCTATCACTTAATGTAGAACTGCAGTCATAATCCTGAAGACCTGGAGGACTATTATATTTTATATAAAGATCAATATCTTCTGTTCCAGTAATTGTCGCAAAAAACAACTCTCTGGCACTCGCAGGTACATTAAAAGTAAAACGAGATTGCACGTTGCTCGCAACAGAAACCAGGCGTACTTCATGATTTTTTAAGTCTTTAGTATTTTCAACGGGGGTATTATCATAAGAAGCGTAAATTATTTCTTTTTTTAATTCAATATTCGCCTTCACCATCATGTAGTAAGTTCCTGATTTTACATTAGCAATATTACAAAACTCATAATGACTTTTAAATTCAGGGTTACATTCATAGTCTTTAACTGTTGGCCGCGAACCATATTTCACATAAGAGAAAAACTCGAAAACTCGAAAAACTCGAGGACACCCATTACTCAAAATATACCGAAATACTTCCCAGTAGACAACCCACGAATAATCAGGTAAATTAACAATCGTTAACCAAAAACAAATAAGGATGTTTAATCATGACAAGGGCTCGTCAATCCATTATCGATTTAGAATCCACACCCTACTACCACTGCATTGCCCGCTGTGTTCGGCGCGCTTTCCTTTGTGGTGAAGACCATATAACTGGCAATAACTTTGAACACCGTAGAGAGTGGATTGCAGAGCGTTTAAGTTATCTGGCTAAAACCTTTTCCATTAAAATTGCCAGTTACGCCATTATGAGTAATCATTATCATCTGGTGCTCAGGGTTGATGCCGATAAAGCAAAAGACTGGAGTGAAGCTAATATTATTCGGCGCTGGAAACGGATATATAATATTCCGCCTGTTGTTCAGCAGCATCTTAAAAATTCAAAGTCTGAAGCTATTGCAGCTGTTGCTAAAGATATTATTGAAAAGTGGCGACAGCGCTTGACCGATATCTCCTGGTTTATGCGTAACCTGAATGAATATCTGGCACGTAAAGCGAATAAGGAAGATAACTGTAAAGGCAGGTTCTGGGAGGGACGATTTAAATCTCAGCCCTTATTAGATGAATCAGCGGTCATTACGGCCATGGCTTATGTAGACTTAAATCCCATTCGAGCCAAAATGGCTAAAACACCGGAAAAATCAGACTTCACTTCTATTCAACAACGCATTAACAAACTGAAAAAACAACCAGCCACTAATATTCCATTGATGTCTCTCAGTGCTTCAGGTAAACAGAACCACCAAAATAGCATAACCTTTTCAACCCGGGATTATCTGGAACTGGTTGACTGGTGTGGCAGAGCTATATTACCAAAAAAACGGGGTTATATTGATAACAACAAGCCTCCCATCTTACAAAGACTGAACATGAACGCAGAAGGCTTTGTTGACCTGATGAAAAAGCAGGATGACCTGTCGCAGTTAACCGTGATTGGTTCATCAACCGTGGTGACTCATTATCTGGAAAATCTGGAACAGAAATTCATCAAAGGCATGCACCTGAATAAATCTATTTTTACCTGAGGCTAATTCACTTCAACCGACATCAGCTGTCTATCAGAAACCTCTGAGAATTTCGCGCGCATTCAATTCAGAAATACAGAACAACTATCGATTATCTTTCCCGTTTTTCTTGAAAAAATATGCATTCATAAAAGGTAGCAACAACTACTTAGAGTTAAAAACGCATTTTTAGCGATTTCGAACAAGTAAGTTCTCAAAAAGCTGTGGCAGCGTAAGATATTGTCTATAAAGCTATACGTCAATAGATCACAGGTACTTCAGCAATAGATCAATGTAAATAA
>JADGFG010000009.1:0-45126 GCA_016743995.1 Kangiellaceae bacterium
GTATTACAACCAGAATGTCTCTGCCTGCTGCGGCATCAGGATAAATAATCCGTTGCTGCGTACCGGTGCGGAATGAAGAAAATACCAGGTCTGGTCTATCGGCAAGATGTTCTTCATGAGCAAAACCCGTTCCACCGGAAGTCGGTGCAGAGCTATAATGCTGATTAGCGGTCATACTGGCTTGTCCCGTACCATAAGCCATTTCCAGCACAAATGATTTACCGGCTTCTGCTGCCGTAGGTCGGTAAATGAAGTGAGTATAATGACCTTTTCCTGGTGACGATTTACCGCACACAGCCTGACCTAAATTGACATATTGATCAGTGATTGGCGGAGAACCTGCCGCACAGGCATCGGTTAAAGTTGATAAATTAACCGGTTCAATGACTTCACCTTTTAACGATACGCCACTAAAACCTCCGCTACCGGCATTCATTGATAACCAGATATCTTTTCCTGCCTGTACGTTAGTGACAATGACTCGGTTATAAGTATTGTTACGGTTAAGTGGGTCTAAACCAAATGAGCCAAAAACAACGCCAGGGTTGGCATTAAAGTCTGCTTCGGTTGCGTATCGGTTGAGGTCCTGATTTGCTGTTAGTCCAGCAACCCCATTACCGTGTCCAACGGTAAATAACAGGTCTTTACCTACGTCTGAAGCTGTCGGCGTATATTTGAAATTAACCTGACCAGAACCGGCATCCTGGGTACAGATGGAAGCGCCCAGACTGATATTCATATTGGCCATTGGTGTACGGCCGTTAGCACAGGCATTATAAAGGCCATATTCATTAGGCGTTGGGTTAGTGGTTCCACCTGTTTTGGCAACCCACCATGTGTTACTGAGGCCATGCCCTGCGGTGTCACCTTTTGCATTATCACCCGCATAAAAATACACAGGACGTCCATCAAGTGTGACCTGAGTTGAACCATCATTACGAGTAATGGAACCCAGGTTTAACCCGGCTGGACCAGTGATTTCACCAGTGTTGTTGACAGTTAGTGGTGGCCATGTTGATGCACATCCTCCGTTACAGGCGCTACCACCTGATCCCTGGTCGTCATCAAAGACATACAGGCTCATTCCACTTTTACCACTGCTTGGTCCACCAGCCAGATAATCTCCATGTTGGCTACTGTTATGAATCATGACAAGCTCCTGAGTTGCGTTGCCTTCATCATAGGTGCCGCTCAGAGTGACACCCGAATAGGCATTGTAAGCGTAAATCATGATGTAGTAGGGGCCATGCGCAGGAGAAGCGATGGTACAGCTTTCAGAGTTACCTGCTTTACCAGACTGACAGTCATAGACATTTCTGGTCGGCATTGAACCCTGTTTTATATAAATGTCAGCATCACCAGTACCGCCAGAAATATTAATATTCAGGTTACTTGGATTAGTCCCATGAATGTGAATATAGTAGCCTTTTTCTGAACTTTGTGCGCCAGATATGCCGGTAATTGGAACACCATTGCCGAGAACCGTTGCACCACCATCGGTGATGGTAGCCGTTGTTCTTGCCTCGGTTGAAAGTCCGCCATTATCAGTTACGGTTAACGTGACATTATAGGTGCCTGCAGTCGTATAGGCGTGAGCCGGATTCCGAGTGTTACTGGTGGCCCCATCACCAAAATCCCATGTATAAGTGGATATTGTACCGTCTGGATCATGCGAACCACTACTACTGAACGGAATATTACTATTGGTGTTGCCAGAGTAAGGGCCGTGAACATTGGCAATGGGCGGCGTATTAGTACCACCATTGGTTACCGTAACCGTAGCATTACTACGGCCTGTTGCCCCCTTGTTATCAGTCACTGTGAGCGTTGCAGTAAATGAACCGGCAGTGGAGTAAGCATAACTGGGAGTTTGTGCACTGCTGCGACCACCGTCGCCAAAGGTCCACTCGTAGCTAACAATGGTGCCATCAGTATCGCTGGATCCCTGACTACTAAAACTGATGCTGGTATTAATTCGTCCAGAGTAAGGGCCGTTTGCATTAGCCGTTGGAGGCGTATTTGGCGTTCCGCCAGTGGTAATAGTGGCGGTGGTTGTTGATTCTGCTTCTGCACCCAGCGCGTCAACTACTAACAAAGTAACCGAATAATTGCCTGGCGCACTATAAGTATAACTTGGGTTGGCTGCAGTACTACTCCCATTGCCGTCACCAAAATCCCATTCCTGTTCGACAATGCCTCCATCAGGTGAACTAGATCCGGCGCTACTGAAACTGACTGCATTGCCTACGGAACCAGTGTAAGGCCCATTTGGATTGGCGGTAATGCTACCAGAACTGCCACCATTGACTGTTACGGTAGCAGAAGAGATACCTTTAGCACCATCGTTATCTGTGACTGTCAGTTTTGCGCTATATGACCCAGAATTGGTATAGATATGAGATGGATTCGGCTGATTACTGGATGTACCGTCACCAAAGTCCCAATTGAATGTTGTGATATTACCGTCATTGTCTGTAGAACCCTGGCTACTAAAACTGATACTGCTATTGACGTTACCTGAATATGGCCCATTTGCATTGGCAGTCGGTGGGTTATTAATGGTTCCACCTGACGTAATCGTTGCAGTGGTTGTTGATTCAATTTCCGCACCTATACCGTCGATAACCAGTAATGTAACGGTATAAGTTCCAGCTGTTGAATAGGTGTAGCTCGGGTTAGCAGCAGTACTGCTACCAATACCGTCACCGAAGTCCCATTCTTGTTCGACAATACCACCGTCGGGAGAATCTGAACCAGCGCTACTAAAATTAACCGTACTACCAACGACGCCGGTATAAGGGCCATTTGGGTTGGCAACAATACTACCAGTACTACCTCCAGTAATCGTTGCTGTGGTTGATGAAGTGCCTGTTGCGCCCTCGTTATCAGTGACGGTTAATCTTACTGAAAATGTACCAGCTGATGTGTAACTATGGACCGGGTCAGGCTGCGAGCTAGTCGCACCATCGCCAAACTCCCAGCGATAATTGTTGATAGTACCATTCGAATCATTGGAACCCTGACTGCTGAAACTGATGTTGTTATTGACGCTGGCTGAATAAGGGCCATTAGCGTTAGCGACAGGCGGGGTATTAGGGTTAGTACCAGAGCTGGTGGCTGCCAGTTTCCAGACTCCGCCAACACCATGACCTCTGGTATCACCTGGTTTTTCATCTGTGGCGTAAAAGTAAACCGGACGACCATTAAAAGTGACCTGTAATTTACCATCATTACGAGCGACAGAACCATAAGTGCCAACACCTGAGGGGCCGGTCACATGAGAAGCGTTGCTGACCAGCAGTGGAGGCCAGGCTGCAGAACAGGTTCCATTACAGTTACTACCGTTTGAGCCGAGGTCGTTATCAAAAGTATACAGTGCCATGCCATCTTCACCAGAAGAAGGACCGCCAGATATGTACTGACCAACCTGACCTGAATTTCGAGTTCCCAGTAGATCGGGGTGAGTGATCGTGCTGCCTATGGTTCCTGCGCCAATATTTGAAGTTAACAGGCTACAAAGCGGCTGTGCGATGTAGTTCATGGACAAGTGCATGCGGTGATAATCAATATCGTAATAGCTTTCTCGCGCTTTTTGTCTGGCATTGCCATATAACGTGTACATGGCATATTTTTTATGATCAAAATGGTCTTTCAGTGTTGGGAAACTACAGCCACCCGTCATTGGATAAGAAGGTTGAGCGCTATTTAACATGGAAGCTATTTGAGAATTTTCCTGGGCGAGTTCCATTAAAATCAGGAAGTCTACGGATTCCCTTACAGGGGATACGCCAGTACTCCAGTTGAGGTCGTCTCGCTCAATAATGGTTGCACTGTCTTTTGTTCTTTTGTGTAAAGGGAATTCATGGAGAGGTTCAAGTCCCATGGCCTGGTAAACACCGGCCCAACTGTTGTAGAAAAGAAAACTGTTAGGTGAACCACCTTTACTTTCAACCAGACTGATAATGGCATTTTTCTGGCTGGTCGATAATCTGTTTTTGCCATCACAATAACTGAGTGCCAGCATTTCTTCGCGCAGTCCACGATAGTTTGGAGAGCGACTGATTCGTTTGTGTACACTTTCGGTAACAGCGGCGCCCATCTCTGTATTGAATATGGTTAGCCCTGGACCGTAAGCATGGTTAGGTAACATGTTGGCTGTACCAATTTCTGCGTATAGATAGTCTCCAAATAAAATGCTATGGAAGCGATCCATATTATGCTGACCACCTTTAATCGAATCCAGAACGGGTTTTTCTTCTGTTGTTACTGCTTCGCCAGAAGCATCATTTGAATTTGAGAAAAATCCATCCCAGAAAAGATAATTACCAAGGATTGGACGCATTGAACCGGTTCCACTAACACCGCCAATACCATGGCAGTCACGACACTCACCATTGTTTCCGCCATTTGGTGTTAATACCGGAGTTGCCCCACGAAAATCTAATGAGCGAAATTCCCAGTCTCCGTCAGGTTGCAGAGCAGCCATATCAATAACATCATAAAGCGGTGTTCCTTTTGCTGAACCAATGTTCATCATAAACCTGGCGTCAGAGCCCCAGGTCAGTAATCCCGGATTTTGCAATGAAGTGACATTGAGTGCCCCGGTATTTTTAATAAATGAATAGTGTTTCTTCATATGCAATGGCAAATGAGTTAAAAACTGGTTCATCGTTGTAATGTTGTTTGCCGTAACAAAGTCCATCATTTTACTCAAATCAGACGGAAATTCCCCAGCAGCAGGTGCAGGGTTTGGGTCTGGAATACTGACATTGGCATATTGAGTGGGGGCTGTGGGGCAGGTTGCTGTTTTTGCGCCAAAGCACAATAGAGCAAAAATAAATAAGAGTAGCCGTAGCTTACTTTTGTTTAATAAGTTAATGAGAGTTTTCATAAGTCTCCTCTAAAGCTTATAAAGTTAAGAAAAAATATAATATTGTGTTTGTAAAAAAAATTCTGACTAACTGCCATCAGATGATTTATCTAAACAGTTGTCAGTTTTGATTTTGAAAATGTAACTTCTCTTATTCTGGTCAGACTGAATAAATATTTTTATTAACGTTGTCTCACCTTTTGTTGACTGAAACCCAAAAGCAGGAATATTTATGTTGTTACACAAAAAAATGTGAATAACAAAAAACGAATCACATGATTTCAGGAGAGACGTCAAAAAATATTCTGACGTGAAGGTAAAGCGTGCCTGTAATAATGCGAGTTGAAATATATACGCCCAAAAAATATAATTATCAAATTGATGGTGATTATTTACTTTTTTGAATGGGGTTTAATTTTTTTTGATAGCTGTAAAAAGATATTTTTTATTGCTTTGCGTTGTCATGCTTTGGAGTTTATTAGTGTTGATTGTCCGTCTGTCGGATGGATTAATGCCTGACAATAAAATTTAAAACAAGTTTTGTTATTTGCTTTGTTATGCAGGTATCTATAATTGAAATGTTCATTCCAAGAGTTTGTGCTTTATGTCAAAAAAACGTCTCAGATTGTTGCGTTTTTTGCTTTGTATTAATTTCAGGACGTAATTGTTATTTGTGGCCAAGTGTAAAAAGCTGTAGAGACCGTTGTAATTGATATTAGTTGATTGAATCTTCTATTTCATTGTTGGTTGGTTGTGAATGATTCGAACAATTATCTCAAAAAACGGGTTTGAGGTGCCGGGTGTTAGCGTTTGAATTTTTTCGCGTATGTTGGCGCTCTATGTTATTTTAATTAAATAGCAGAGCAGACAATTGCTTATGTGAACGGCTTGTTGTCTGATCTGGTGTCAATAAGAAAAGCAGTCAGAATGGTTGGCAGCAATAAAAAATTAAAGTCTGTATTGCCATTGGTGAGCAGCATAATGCTGGATAATAAAAATAAAACTGACGCGATGCCCGTTGTCATTTTGTGACGAGTGGGCTGATAATGGAAAGGTGTAAACCGTGGCTTACTGTAAGCTGTCAGTGATCAGAGTGTGAAACCCGATGCTTGAAATCCGTTAGTTCAAGCATCAATTCTGATCCCGGCACTATGTTACAAAAGTTAGAATTGTCTGCTGTCGTTAGCCTGCATTAACAGATTACGAGACTCAATCAGAAATTGCTGCGAGGAATCGCCAAACCATTGAGCAATTTCATTAAAATGCTCAATAAAACCATCTCTATCATTTGAGATAATTAACTGACT
Organism: Kangiellaceae bacterium; assembly: GCA_016743995.1. Taxonomy (GTDB): domain Bacteria; phylum Pseudomonadota; class Gammaproteobacteria; order Enterobacterales; family Kangiellaceae; genus Aliikangiella. The sequence continues at coordinate 6,178 of JADGFG010000009.1, forward strand.
CGCTTTTTCAAAGCATAACAGATAGCGTGAAAGCATCTCCTTCATTGAAGTTGAAGAGAATATAATATCAGCATAAAGAGTAGGGTCCTGGGCAAACAGGCGTCCGGTCATTGCTAGCTCAAGTCGATAAATCGGTGAGCTGAAATCCAGCAGCTGCTTCATATCAGGGTTTTCTGTGGCCAGGTGTTGGCCATAGACAAAGGTTGTGAAATGTCGCATTGCCTGAACCAGAGTCATTGCATGATCATGTCCTGTTGGTTCCGCCATGGTGAGTTTTGCTCCCCAGATGGTAATCTGGTCTAATAACCATTGGTATTTTTTTGCATCTCTGCCATGACAATAAATGATAACCTGCTTCGCCAGGCTGATGATGTCCGGACCGAACATCGGATGCAAGCCTAGCACGGGACCAGAGTGTGCGGCTAACATTGCATTTAGTGGCTTTTCTTTGGTACTGGTCAAATCAACCAGTAAACAGTCTGATGGCAAATTTGTAAGCTTGTCTGCAATTTGACTGGTAATGTTTATTGGTACAGAAAGGACAACCAGGCCAGCATTTTTAAACAGGCTGGGTGCTTTGTCCCAATCGTTTTTTTCCAGAATATCAACCTGGTAGCCTGAAAGGAGAAACATTTTTTTAAATATTTTACCCAGCTTTCCTGCGCCACCTATAATAACGACCCGCCCCAGCTCTGGGTTAAGACATTTAAAACCGGTGTCTTTCTCTCTATGATAAGATTCACGCATCAGTCGGCGTAAAATGTCTTCAATTAAGTCGCCACCAACACCCGCTTTATCCGCTTCTTCTCGCCGTTTTGCGAGCAGGCTTATTTCTCTTTCAGGCGCGTAAATAGGGATGCCTGACGTACTTTTTACTTCGCCAACTTCGGCAACCAGGGAAAGACGCTGAGCCAGTAATTCGATTAACTGGCTATCCAGGTTATCAATTTTTTCTCTTAACTCATCCAGAGGAGCTGGAATTTGTTGCGACATTAATTTCTCCTTAATGGGACAGAAACAGAGTTGTCTGAACCAGACTGATAAAACTATTTTAATCGTTTTTTAAGTGATGAGCTAATTTGTCTGGCACCCTCACAAAGTAACGACTCTGTCACTTGCCAGTCGATACAGGCATCGGTTACTGATATGCCGTAAGCCAGTTGTTCTCTGGGGAGCGAGCTGGACTGGTTACCTGCTTGTAAATGGCTTTCCAGCATGATACCAAATATCGATTGATTTCCATCGATTATCTGCTGGAAAACATCCTGAGCGACTGTGGGCTGTCTGTTATGGTCTTTGCTGGAGTTTCCATGGCTGCAATCAACGACTATTTTAGGAGACAGGTTACTGGCTTTAATCTGTTCTTCAAGTGACAGGATATCTTCAGCGTGATAATTCGGTGTTTTTCCGCCACGTAAAATAATATGGCCATCAGGATTTCCCTGAGTCTGTAATAAAGCAACTTGTCCCTGTCGGTTAATTCCCATAAAACGGTGGGGGTGGGCGGCAGATTCAAGCGCATTAATCGCCACATTGAGTTTTCCATCTGTACCATTTTTAAAGCCTACCGGCATAGAAAGACCACTGGCCATTTCACGATGGGTTTGTGATTCAGTGGTTCGGGCACCAATTGCTGACCAGCTAAACAGCTCAGATAAATACTGAGGACTAATTGGGTCAAGTGCTTCGGTTGCCACAGGGAGTCCCAATTCTGCAAGCCATAATAATAATTCGCGACCCTGTCTTAAACCACTTTCCACATCAAATGAGCCGTCCATTTGTGGATCATTAAGAAAGCCTTTCCAACCAACGGTTGTTCGTGGTTTTTCAAAATAGATCCGCATGACCAGGTATAAATCGTCGTTAAGCTCATCATGTAGTTTCTTCAGTTTTAACGCATATTCTTTCGCGCTTTTTATGTCATGAATAGAGCAGGGGCCAGTCACAACTAAAAGACGAGGGTCACGGCCATGGATAATGTCTGCAATTGTTTTTCTTGAAGATTCAATAAAATCCTGACTGGACTGATCAAGTGGTAGTTCCTGTTTAAGTTGTGCAGGCGTAATTAACACTTTTTCAGATGTAATATGGATATTATTAATATGGTCTTTTTTCATGATATTACCTGAGCTTGATTGCTAGTTAAATTGTTTCAGAATCACCAGCTGGAGAAAACTGATAAAACGCACCATCAAATTATTAGATGGTGCTGAGCTTTTATTTCGATGGATATAAATTTAACACAGCTAATATTTTATTGCGCTAAAAATATGTGTGGTATAAGTATTAATTATCAATTTTTTGTTTATAAGTACTAATTTAACGAGTTGAAGTCGCATATTGAGTCGCATGTACAGTCCTGTGTTGAGAGATTAATTTGCATCGGATATTGTGCAGGCTTAAAATAATTGATTATAATCCTGCCCTGAATTTGTTAGTTGGAGTAATCATGATTGTTATTCGGTGGGTATTAGGGCGGCTTATATTGTTTTTTGACTGGGTTTTTACACCGGCAGGTGTTAAAAGAGACGCGTCGTTACAGGCTGAAATTGATGAGAAAACTGCCGGACTGTCTCTTTATCAGTATGCGGCATGCCCTTTCTGTGTAAAAGTCAGGCGAGCAATGAAAAGAAATACATTAAAAATACAGACTCGCGATGCAAAACGCTGCAAACTTAACCAAAAAGAGCTTGTTGAGCAGGGAGGGAGGTTAATGGTTCCCTGTCTGAGAATTGAAGATGAAAAAGGCAAGGTTCGCTGGATGTATGAATCTTCAGATATTATAAGATATCTGGAAAGAGAGTTTGTTGCTGACTAATTATACCGAAACTCCTTACTGAGCCCCGCATTTCCAGAGAGTTTGGGGTATCAGGTTAGCTTGCAGGAGCTGAGAGTAATTTTCGCGCAGTTATTGAGTTTTCTACAAAGCCATTTTGTAGCCAGAAATTGCGCCCCAGTTTATTTTTGAGCGTGTAACTACATTCCAGATAATTGATACCTGTTTCCTGAAAGCAGTGAGTGAGAGATTGTAGTAGCTGTGAGGCTACTCCCATTTTTCTGAATGGTTTTTCAACCCAGAGAATTTGTACAATACCTTTTAGAGAGTGTTTCAACAGTCCATTATCATTAATGCTGCTGGTTCCAGAAATAAACCCCATGGGAGTTGCTCCGTCGCAGGCGATTAAAAACAGGCTATTACTATTCTCCAGTTCGTTTTTCAACCAGAGAAAAAGATTGTCAGAAAAATTTTCATGCACCTCAATACTGCCGTCATCCTCATGTGTATGAAGTTTTGTGGTCCAGCTTACAATGAGTGCTAAATCACTATAAGCTGCCTGACGGATTTCGAGCATCGGGATTAATCAGTAAAAGTTGCTGGTTCAGGAAACACTGGTTTCTTCATAGTGTTTTATAGCCTGATGAGCATTCTTTAAATTCAGGCTGGATTTTATTGATTGATCTTTTTCTTTGGAGATAATATTTTTGACCTGATTATCGACATCCAGAATTTGATTATTGAGCTCAGTCAGGTAAGTTTCACTGACAATTTCTGCGGATAGATTAAAATATTGTTCTATGGCCTGGTGGCGTTGTTTGACAACATTGGTTAGTTCCTCCCAGTCGCCTGTTCTGGCAAGGTTAAGTATTTGTCGGTTGAGTTGTTTAACATCAGCTATTAAATCTACCATCGTACTTTAGTCACCTTTATTATGATTATTGTCCTTCCTTAAGCGCCTGATCTCTTATTCCGTCCCATCCTGTTTTTATTTCATTCATGACATTAAGAACACTATCGAGTTTATCAATATCATTCTCAATATTTGCTGCAACTAATGCTATAGTACAATAATCATATAAATTGTCCAGGTTTTGAGCAATATCTCCCCCTTTTTCAGTACTTAAACTGGTTTTCAGGCCAGTAATAATGGATATGGCCCAGCTAATATGTTCTCCTTTCTCAGCCGTTTTATCATTATTCATGAAAAATTTGGCTCGATTAATTTTTTCAATCGCGCCGTCAATCAACATTTGAATAAGCCGGTGTGGATCTGCGTTTTCTACACCTGTTGCTGCGCTCATTTTACTGTAGGCTGATGCTCCTGATAAACCCATATGTTGTAAACCTCTTGGTGAACTTTCGTTAAATGGTTAATTATTTTGATTTTCCGCCAAATCCGGGCAGGTTTTCAAATTGTTGTGCAATGAAAGATTGCGTGCTGTTCATCTGAGCCACGGTTGCATCCATTGTTGCAAACTGACTGGTGAGCCTGAACTGCAATTTTTCTATTTTTAGTGCCAGATTAATACGCTCATCGGTAATCCGACCTAACTGAGCGTTAAGGCTCGTTTCTCTCTGAGTAATAATTCCGCTACTGCCGGTATAGTTACCAATTAAATCACGAAGTTGAGTAGCAAAACCTTCTTCCCCAGCGAATAAATCATCAAACTGCTCAAAATTGTTGGTAATTGCTGAGTCCAGAATAGTGTTATCTATTTCAAGTTTTCCTTCCTGAGTGGTGGTAATACCAATAGCAGAAAGCGTATTGAAATCACTACTGACAGAAGAAACCGGTTTACTGAATAAATTATTAATTTGCGAAGAAACCTGTCTTAAAGTGTAGTCGCCTAATAGTATTCCGGGAGCGGTTTCGTTAGCTGAACCGAGCTGTTTGGTGACATCAAGAAAAGTATTATAAGTTTCCACAAAGGCAGATATCAGAGATTTTGTGCTGGCAGTATCTAAATCAATTTTCAATGAGTCTGTCGTATTTGCGGGGGTGTGTTCTTTTTTGGCGATAAGCGTGACACCATCGATAACATCGGTAAATGTGTTTGTGCTACTAGTTGAAGTAAAACCATCAATTTTTATTGAGGCATCCTCTGCAGATTGAGTTGAAGTCAGGTTAGTGGAAAGATCTGCCAGTGAAGCGTCTCCAGAATAAGTCACGACTAAATCGTTACCAAGACCCGTTGTGGTTGAATTAAAAGTTAACAGGCTGCCGGTATCAGGGCCACTGGTAACATTATTCAGCAAGTTGACCGAAACCAGATTGTTATCTGCAGCCGCATTAATATTTTCACGAATGTCTGACAAGGAGTCTGTTGCAGAAACGTTGATATTAAATGTTTCCGAACCAACGGTAAAAGTCAGTGTACCGTCGCCAAATGTGGTTGTGTTGCCACCGGTAAAAATCTGAGACTGATGAGTGCTGCCTTTGGCCAGGGTTTCAACTTCAATATTATAATCGCCGGTATTGGCATTACTACTTGCACTGGCAGAGAAAAAGTCTGTATCAGAAATACTGACAGAGCGTTTACTAAAACTGGATGTCAGGCTGAGATCTAATGCTGAAGTACGTAATTCGTCCAGCGACTGACTTAGCCCACCTAATCCCGTTAAAGTAACAGTAGCTCTTGTTTCCAGACGGTCAAGACTATTTTGTTTAGGCGCGCGCTCTGCGTTGACCAGTGCATCAACAATGCCTTTAACATCAAGACCTGAGCCAATTCCGCCTATACTGATAAGTCCCATATTCAATTACCTGTTTTACTGTTCAATTCCGCGTGTCAGAGTAAAAGGCCGCTGACGCTGAAATACCTATTTCAAATATCGGCTGCAAAAATGCGTACTTTATTAATCTATAAAAATTAATATGAATTATATTTGAGATAAGTACTAGTTATATACTGAAAACTGATTATAAAAACTGACTTTTAACTTTGTTATTGGTTTTTTGTTTGTCTGATATATTTATCAGACAATAGTTAACTTAACTCAAGCATTTTATTAGCGTTTGAGTTAAAACTGCAAATTTCAGGCCACCAACTGCGTGGCAGAGCTTCAGGTGAAAAAAAGGGAGATTACTCTCCCTTAATTCAGACTTTCTCCTGGAGAAAAATACCACTTTTTCCGGTGTCTTCCTCATTGAGCTCCTTCAACCGTTTAGACAGGTTGATGAGTTCCTCGGGGGGAAACTGACGAATGAGCTCGTCGGTTTCTTTGTCAACAACTCGAACAATTGTCACTCCCAGTTCTTCGTCAACTTTAAATTGAAGGCTTCGGTCGATACTCTGATTAAATAGCTTCAGCTCTTCAATCTGAGATTTAACTTCCGTTTTTTCAGGTATTATCGATTGTTGATCAACCTGATTAGAATGCGCTTCAATTTTTGATGTTTCAGTATTGCTGACTAAACTCAATCCTTTGTCATTATCGGGTTTTGTGGTTGAAGATGCGCTCTTGCCTGATGCAGGCAATTCTCTGCCGCTGTCCACCGATGGCGGTTGAAAGTTGCCTGACAAATTGTAAATAGTCATAGCAAATTACCTTTTCTGAGCGTAAGAAAAATAGGCAAAGAACACTAGAATTTTGTGTTCCTGCCTGCTTTTTCGCCAGGCGTTAATTGTAGAGTTAACGCGTATCATCAACTTATTGCAATAATGAAAGAACTGACTGACTGGAAGCGTTAGCTTGTGCCAGAATAGAAAGGCCAGCCTGTTGCAATACCTGGTTTTTCGCCAGATTAGCGGTTTCTGCAGCAAAATCAGTATCTCTTACTCGTGAACGAGCCGCTGATACATTTTCAATAATACTACCCAGGTTAGAAATAGTACTGCTTAAACGATTTTGAATGGCACCAAGGTTTGCCCGGTTGGTGTCAATTCTCTGCAGTGCGCCATCAACAATTTCAATGGCTTTTTGTGCGCCGTTTGCTGTACTGATATCAACCGTTGCAACGTTATCGAAGGTTGATGCAGTTAAGGTAGCTACATCATCAATAGTTGTGTTGGCCGCTGTGGTTGAAAAGGCTTCATCAGAGGTCAGACGAACTTCTCCTCTCACAGTAAACGTATCAGCAGCGCCGTCATCCAGATCAGCTGTTTCAGTTGATACCGTACCATCATAACCCAGTGCGGTTAGCGTCATCTGCTCATTACCACCATCAGCACCTACGTCAAAGGCAGCAAATACAATGTCATCACCAGCTTCACTGGTTAAATCCAGGGTTGCACCATTGGATACTGCGGTAATACCGGTACTACCACTCACATCATTGATTTTTTCGGCAAGACCGGAAAGATCATTGACATCAGATATGGTTGTCGAAATAGTAACCGCTGCACCAGCTCCCTGCAGTGTGAAAGAGTTGGCTCCTGCGTTAGCACTGCTTAATCTGACACCAGTACGAGCATCAGCAGAAACGCCGGTAGTCGGCGTTTCAACATTTATCAGGTTAGCATTGGTCGCTGCAGAAGAATCGGTGATTCCTACCGTAGCAGCGGCTTTACCGTTAATGACCAGGTTGCCTGCTGTGACTGCGGCTGTTGCTTGAATCGAACCAAAACCAGTGTTCAGGTTACCATCAAGTTCACGAGAGTAAACACCAATATCTGTGGCAGCTGCACCACGTAAAGTAACGTTAATGGTTTCATTAGCGTTAGCGCCTACTTGTAGCGCAGATGTACCAAATGAACCGTCTAGAAGAGTTCGACCACCAAAACTGGTTGTTTCAGCAATACGGTTTAACTCAGCCTGTAACTGAGAAACTTCTGATTGCAATGCTGATCTTTCGTTAGCACTGTTACTTCCATTAGCTGACTGAATTGACAGGTCACGAATACGTTGCAGAATATTAGTTGATTCTTGCAATGCACCCTCAGCAGTTTGTGCCAGAGAAATACCGTCGTTGGCATTTCTGGTAGCAACACCCAGACCATTAATCTGTGAAGTCAGACTATTAGAAATTTGTAGTCCCGCAGCATCATCCTTAGCGCTGTTAATTCGTAAACCGGTTGAAAGACGTTGAAAAGTCGTTTGCAGTGCCTGGTTGGTTTTACCTAAAGAACGCTGCGCACTAATAGACGATACATTCGTCTGTATTACATTACCCATGATAAATCTCCTAAACCTTTGATATTTAAGACAAGGTTTATTTGAGCTGAGAACTCGAAACCATGACCTAAAATTACAAAGTGCTTAAAAAGTAAGATAGTTACCGACAATTTGCCTGATAGCTATCCGCGTATTATTTATAAATCCCTCAAAAAAAATTAGTGATGAAAGTTCTATAAATTGATGTTGAAAAAATGTCTGAGAAACATCGGTTCAACCAGAATTACTGATTCAGAGGAAAGTGAAATGAGAAAAATCATCGCCTGAGAAACAATAACTCTTTGTGTGTACGCTTATTGCTGAGAACAATTTGCGTTCAAAAAATGTATCGGCCTTAAAAATGCCGACTTTACTTTTGTCAGGAAAAAAAAAGATGAATTAACGGATTGTTTGAATAACTTATTGATAATTAACAATTAATTAATTTAGACCATTAATAAAAAATTAATCTCTTTTGTAGCGCGAAAAATAGCTTAAATGAAGACCTGCACGCATACAGGTCTTCAAAGGGGCGCCTAAAGTTGTCGTACGGTAGGGGCTCTTTTTGCTTTCATAATATTAACCCTGAAGCAGAGTTAGTACTGACTGACTGGAGGCATTTGCCTGGGCCAGTACTGAAAGGCCTGCCTGTTGTAATACCTGGCTTTTAGCCAGTGCAGCAGTCTCTACAGCATAATCAGTGTCTCTTACTCGTGAGCGGGCCGCAGAAACATTCTCCACAATGTTTTGCAGGTTAGAAATAGTTGAGGATAATCGATTTTGAACAGCACCGAGTTGTGCTCTTTCAGAATCGATTGCAGTAATTGCAGCGTCAACAATAGTCAATGCGGCCTGAGAACCAACACTGGTACTGATATTGATAGTAGAAACAGCCGTTAAAGCTGATGCATTGCTTCCGTTAGTTGTAAATAACTCGCCGTTAGTGCTTGTGACAGTAAAAGCTTTTCGAGCTTCGGTACGTAATTCTCCGATGACCCGGGCTGAATCAGTAGCCTGTTGACTGGCAACATTAGCGGTTACCGGTGTACCAAATGACTGGCCCTCAAAGTCAAGCTTTTCCATGGCGATGATGCCAGTATTAGTACCATCATCAAAGTCTTCAATGACAATGTCATCTCCGTTTTCACTGATTAAATCAATGGTAGCGCCATTTGAAATAGCTTTAACGCCTGTTGAAGAGCTAACTGCGTTAATTGCGTCGGCTAAATCACTCAAATCAGCAGTATTTGTTATGTTTACACTTAATGCCTGGCCAGTTGTATTAGCGCCATACAGGCTCAAACTGGTTATTCCCGTGTTATCAAATCCGCTCAATCGAGAAACTGTTCGAGCTTCTGCACTGACGCCAGTTGTGCCTGAATCGGCATTAATCTGGCCTTTTAGTGTTCTTGCGGTGGCATTGGCAGATAATACGACACCGGTTGCAACACCGTCAGGCCCGTTAATATTGATGGTATCACCCGCATAATTATTCGCAGCACCCGCCAGATTGGCACCCAGGGTGATCGCTCTGAAAATGGTACCACCAGATTCAACGCGATTGGCTCCCAGGCTATCAGCCTGAAAATTACCAAGACTGACTTCAATTGATTCAAAGGCTTGTGCGCCAACCTGAAAGCTGCGAGTTCCAAAAGTGCCATCCAGTACCGTCTGGCTCCCAAAGCGTGTTGTGGTTGCAATTCGATTAATTTCAGACTGCAATTGAATCACTTCAGCTTGTAAGGCTGTTCGTTCAGAAGCGCCATTTGATCCGTTTGCCGACTGAATAGACAGTTCTCGAATACGTTGCAGAATATTGGTTGATTCCTGCAGCGCACCCTCAGCAACCTGGGCTAAGGAAATACCATCGTTGGCGTTTCGGGTGGCGACTGACAAGCCATTGATTTGTGAGGTCAGGCCGTTAGATATTTGTAATCCCGCCGCATCATCTTTAGCGCTGTTTATCCGTAATCCGGACGATAAACGCTGAAAAGTCTGTGCGAGGCTTCCATTAACCGTGCGTAGGTTACGCTGCGCGTTAATCGAAGACACATTAGTTGATAATACATTTCCCATTTTATACTCCTTAATCTAATGCTTAAAACAACTTGCGGTCAGAGGTTAAAGTTGTTCAAAAAGCACAAAAATTAATTACAAAAATATTGGGAAAGAAACACTGAGAATAAATCTTTCGGTGAAAAGCCTGTCATAAAACTGAGGACAGGTGTGCTTTAGATAAAAACTGAATCTTTGTCATCTAAAGTGAACGGGGGGTGAGAAGTCCTGTTCAAACAAGGTATCGGCGCTAAAAAAGTCGACTTTAAAAAAAAGTAAAAATTTGTTTATGTTTGATTGCCTGCCTGCATCTTCAGAGAGTTTGGCTATAAACCTGGCACATGCATTGCTTTATGATAATTAGCCAATATAAATATGCTTGAAGACAAATCATTACCCATGATAAATCTCTTAATACTTATATCGGTCATGTTCCTCGGAACATTGTTATAGCAGAAGGTTTAAGTTGCTGAGAACAGCTTATTTCAAGGGCTATAGCGCGAAGGTTTTGAGCGTATGGTTGCTGAGAACAACCATAATGCACATATCTTCAGTCGTACGGTAAGGGGTCGTTAATCGACCCCTTTTCTTTGCCCGGCAATCTGAGCCTGATAAAAGGGGCAAATCATTGCCTGTTTATTGTCACTGCACTTTTCCCTTTTTTGTTTAATTCACCAGTTTATGGTAATCCGTTTGTTATTTATAATAGAAGAGCAATTTGAGCGATAGATTATTCTGTAAGGCTTGTTAGAGGTTTAAGGAATAAAAAAAGCTAAGACCTGTTATTAATCTCAACAAAGAATTTTTCCTGACGTTTATCTCTACGGACGGTTGTTGTTCAGTTATCAGACAGTTATGATAATCACAAAATTTATCACTGACAAATCTTTGACAAATCTGGATTCGTTAACTAGAAATATACCTATATGATTAATTTTAAAAACTTTTTTAGTTGTTCTTATAAGTCGTTGTAAGTTCAGGATGAAATAAATGATAAATAATAAAAAGATGCTGATCATCGATGATGATAGGCAACGTTGTCATGATTTAAAGACCATTTTTAATTTCATCGGCGAATCCTGCCTGGAAACAAATAGCGCCGACTGGCGTAAGAATCTTCAAAACCCGGTTGAGTTTGTTGGTATTTTATTAGGTCAACTCGATCATTATCTGGATATTTCTTCTGCAATTAAAGAAATCCATGAAATTGACGAAACTTTACCTGTTATTATGCTGGATGATGTTCATGTTTCAGGTAATATTTCCAGCCAGGCTTCTCAGCAAATTGTTGGTCGACTTAGCTGGCCACTTAAACAAAATCAGATTCTGGAAGCTATTCATTCTTGCCAATACTGTCGTGATAATCAGCGATCTTTAAGAGAAGGTACCAAGTCTCTGGAATTGTTTCGAAGCATGGTTGGGCAAAGTGGTGCAATGCAGGGGATTCGTCGTTTAATTGAGCAGGTAGCAAGTACGGATGCCAGTGTGTTGATATTAGGAGAGTCTGGTACGGGTAAGGAGGTTGCTGCCCGTAACCTCCATTATTTATCTAATCGTTCTGACAAACCTTTTGTACCGATCAACTGTGGTGCAATTCCTGCGGAGCTACTGGAAAGTGAGTTATTCGGGCATGAAAAAGGGGCTTTTACCGGCGCGATAACTGCGCGAAAAGGACGTTTTGAACTGGCTCAGGGAGGCACTATTTTTCTCGATGAAATTGGTGATATGCCACTGCCAATGCAAGTTAAGTTATTGCGTGTGCTACAAGAGAGAACTTTTGAGCGAATTGGCAGTAGTCAGTCGATTAAAGCAGATGTTCGAATTATTGCGGCCACTCACCGTCACCTGGATATGGAAGTTTCAGAAAACAGGTTTAGAGAAGACCTTTTTTATCGGTTGAATGTGTTTCCTATTGAAATGCCTGCATTACGAGAGCGCGTTGATGACTTACCCATGCTCGTGAATGAACTGGTAACTCGACTGGAAAATGACAATAGAGGTTCGGTCAGGTTAAGTCCGAACGCGGTGCAGTCTCTTATGTCATGCCCATGGCCTGGTAACGTACGTGAGCTGGCAAACCTGATTGAAAGGTTGTGCATACTCTATCCCTATGGTGTTGTCGACGTGAAAGACTTGCCAGTGGAATATCAGAAATCAGAAGGTATTGAAAGCTATCCACAACCTGAACTGGCTGAGTGGCAATCAAGGAACCAGCAAAATAACTTACAAGCATCGGCCGAAAGCATTTCAAATTTGCCAGAAAATGGCGTTAATCTGAAAGAATTTGTGACCAAACTGGAAATATCCTACATTGAACAAGCGTTAGCGGAGGAGGACTGGGTTGTCGCCCGCGCAGCTAAACGTCTTGGAATGAGACGAACAACATTGGTTGAAAAAATGCGTAAGTATGATTTACAAAAGGCCAGTTAATTGACACTTTAACTGACTAAATGATTTTGTATTTAGTAACGTATTGAATTGTAAGGAAAATAAAAACAGGCACGTTATTTGCTCTAATCACTACATAGAAAGCGAGTCAGTAAATATATTGACACATTCTTTGTCAGTACCTGGTTTGTTTATTCAGCGAATTAAAAAAGCTGTTAATGGTACGATTAATATTAGAGCGAGGTTTCAATGACACAGGCTATCAGTCATCTATCTTCAGAGGAATATTCTGCTGAAAAGCTGTCTTCAGAAAATTCATCTCTGAACATCGCTTCCTCTGAATATTTATTTGATTCATTTTCTGAAAAAAATGTGCAGCAATCTGATGTCTCTCTGGAGAATGGCGTTCAGCTGAAATCCGTTATGTCAGAACTGAATCGATTATCTAAATCATTTGTTAACTCCTATCAGACTCTGGAAAATCAGGTTGAAAAACTAAACTGCCAGTTAAAAACTGAGGCAGAAGAGAAACAAGAATTACTGGTTGAAAAAGCTTCTCTTTCAGACCGTTTGCAAAACCTGCTGACTATTATGCCTGCTGGATTTGTGGTGATTGATGGGCTGGGGAAAGTCAGCGATTGCAATGCAATGGCTGTTGATATTCTTGGACGACCATTGATTGGGCAACTCTGGTTTTCAGTCATACAAAGAGCCTTTCAGCCACAGGCAGATGATGGGCATCAGGTTTCACTAAAAGATGGTAGAAAAATTCATATTGAAACCCGTGCACTGGAATCTGAGCCTGGGCAACTGGTGGTGTTAACCGATTTAACAAAAACCAGAGAACTACAGGCTGAACTAAGTCAGCAGCATAAATTATCCAGTATGGGAAAAATGATCGCGTCATTAGCGCATCAGGTTCGTACACCACTTTCTGCCGCCATATTGTATGGCTCACATCTTAACAAAAATGAAATCACCGAAGAGACCAGGCAAAAATTTAATAGCAATCTGATGGAACGTCTGCATTTTATGGAGCGTCAGATAACTGACATGTTAAATTTTGTTAAAGGTGAAAGGAAAGATAAATCGCTGTGTAATCCCAGAGTGATTTTTAACTGTATTGATAATATGAAAAACGAATTTAAAGAAGAACTTAAAGTGAGTTATGAAGTTTCTGGTTCGGCTAGCTCTGCCAGCGCTTCAATTTATGCCGATCAGGATGCGCTGACTGGCGCGTTAATCAATCTGGTAGAAAATGCCAGTGATGCTTGTAAAGCGAGAGAAAATGCACAAATTGAATTAGCCTTTAAAGTTGGAAATGAACTGGTAATCAGTGTGACAGATAATGGAAAAGGAATTTCTCAGGAGAATCAGAAAAAAATATTCGAACCTTTTTTTACAAACAAAAAAAATGGCAATGGTCTTGGGTTATCAGTGGTTCATGGCATTATTATTGATCATAAAGGCAGAATTAAAGTTGTTTCTGAAGAAAAGAAGGGCACTCGGTTTGAAATAAGTATTCCATTGGTGGCAAGTGACCCGGCCGCCTGCAGCGATACTCGAAAGGAGAAGTCTTATGAATTCTAGTGTTCTTGTTGTTGAGGATGACCAGGCATTAAGAGAAGCGTTGACAGCCAGTTTAAATATCTCTGGTTATCAGACAATGACCGCTGACTGTGCCGAATCTGCATTAGGTTTATTAACTCATAATGCGTTACCTGACATGGTGGTAACGGATATCCAGATGGGTGATATGTCTGGCATCGATTTATTAAAAAATTTACGTAAACAAAATAAAAAACTACCCGTAATATTAATGACCGCTTATGGCGAAGTGCGAGATGCCGTTGAAGCAATGAGGCTGGGCGCGTGCGATTATTTACAAAAGCCATTCGAAGCTTGTAAATTAACTAATCTGATAGAGAAATATCTACCAGAAAAACGGGTTTCTGAAATTGTAATTGAAGATCCGGCCAGTAAAGCGGTTTTTAATTATGCAGAAAGAATTGCATCAACTGATTCCAGTGTTTTGTTGTCAGGCCCAAGTGGAGCTGGCAAAGAGGTGATGGCTCAGTACATTCATCAGCATTCGGAACGTCGTAGTCAGCCTTTTGTGGCGATTAATTGTGCCGCTATACCAGAGAACATGCTAGAAGCCACTTTGTTTGGTTATGAAAAAGGCGCTTTTACTGGCGCTCATCAGTCTAATGTTGGCAAGTTTGAGCAGGCACAGAAAGGAACACTTTTGTTAGACGAAATATCAGAAATGGATTTAGCCTTGCAGGCAAAAATTCTACGCGTCATTCAGGAGAAAGAAGTCGAGCGGTTAGGTGGTAAAAAAATGATTAAACTGGATGTAAGAATTATTGCAACAACCAACCGAGATCTCAAATCAGAGGTTGCCAGCAAAAATTTCAGGGAAGATTTGTTTTATCGACTTAATGTATTTCCGGTACGTTGTTTGCCTCTTTGTGAACGCCCAAAAGATATTATTCCATTAACAGAAAAGTTGTTAGCGCAGAATGAATTTGTTCAATCTCGTGGCGGGTTACAGTTGTCGGCAGAGGCAAAAGCAAAATTGATTGCTTATTCATGGCCAGGCAATGTTCGAGAACTGGATAACCTGGTACAGAGAATTGCAGTATTGGCAAATGATAAAGTGGTACAGGCTGATGAACTTCAGTTTGAGCAAGCGCATGTGGTAGGAACTGATTCTTCTGGTTCTGCTATCAATAAAGCGGTTGATGGGCAGCTGGGGAGTGACTTACAACATCATGAGTTTTTACTCATTATTGAAGCGTTGGAAAAATTTAACGGCAAAAAGAAAGATGTTGCTGAAGGTCTTGGTGTTAGTCCGAGAACGTTACGCTATAAACTGGCAAAAATGCGAGAGCTGGGTTACGAAATTCCAGGTGAAGGAGTTGTTTCATGAAAACAGGTATAGACCAGAATTTACTGATAGCTCAGATGAATCGACTAAATTCATTAGCCAAATCAGGAAAAAATCAGGCGTTAACTGATGTTGTTAATACCGGGCAGGTAAAAAGTGCTGATTTTGGTAGTTTATTGAATAAAGCCGTTAATACGGTCAATCAGTATCAGCAACAATCAACCCAGGCTGCTGCACAGATTGAGACAGGTGATGGCGGAGCCAGTCTGGTTAAAGCGGTTATTGCTTCTCAAAAAGCTAACGTTGCATTTCAGGCAACAGTACAGGTGAGAAATAAAGTCGTATCGGCCTATCAGGATATTATGAACATGCCGATATAAAGTTTTTTGAGTAAAGTTCTGCACAGAGCTTAGGTAAACATACGGTTTCGTGTTTTAAGTAAATATTTTATTTTCAGATTATAGAGATTAATTGGGAGTGAATGTGGCGGAAGTGGCTTCAACAGAAATGGTACCAGCAGAAGGTTCTTCTTCCGGGTTATTGCCCGGAATGACCAGTCTGGCACCATTAAAACAGGTCGGTATATTGATCGCAGTTGCGGCCAGCATAGCGTTGGGTGTTTTTATTGCATTATGGTCAAATGAACCTCCCATGCGCCCGTTAAGTAATCTGCCCGCAGAAGCGTCGATGGAAGTGATTAATTACCTGGAGCAACAGGAAATTGCTTATCGCATGGATAGCATGGGGCGAATTTTAATTCCCCAGAGCCGTTATAAGCGTATTCAGATTGAACTCGGCGCTCAGGGGATTTCCGTTCAGGATAATGTTGATGACCCTTATCTTAAAAAGGATTCTGGTTTTGGTGTTTCACAAAGAATGGAAAAAGCTCGCTTACTACGAAATCAGGAAATCAGGCTAACCAATACCCTGAAGCAGTTTAATGGTGTTAAAGCGGTTAAAGTTCATCTGGCTATTCCAAAAGAGTCGTCCTTCATAAAAAACAGGCGAAAACCCAGCGCGTCGGTTTTATTAAATTTATATTCTCGAAGTGGTCTGTCAGATGAACAGGTCAGCGCTATGGTTGATCTGGTTTCAGGCAGTATTCCTAATCTGGAAAGAAATAAAGTGACAATTACTGATCAGTTCGGACGGCTTTATCATTCCGGCAGCATGACTGTTTCTCAGCGCCAGTCATCCAGAGAAACAAGTATTGTTAAAGAGCGTCAACTTGATTTAAAAAATCGTATCGAGCAAATTCTTGCGCCGCTGGTTGGGGCGTCAGCTTATACGGTTCAGGTTAATGTCGACATGGATTTTACTAAAAAGGAACAGACCTTACAGACTTTTAATCCGGACCTGCCTGCTGTACGGAGTGAACGTACAATTGATGATTCAAGGAGTGGTAATGTTGCCTCAGGAGTACCTGGCGCGTTATCAAATCAGCCTCCTGGTGCAGCAACCATTCCTGCCAATGAAGCCCAGGCAGGCGAAGCCAGTCAATCAGTCGCTAACGATAATAAACGTTCAGAAGCTGAGAGAAACTACGAACTGGATACAACGATTAGTCATATTTTACCGCAAGTGGGTATTTTACAAAGAATTAGTGTTTCCATAGGGCTTGACCATATTGCCGACCCGGCCAACGCAGGGCAGAGAATTTCCAGGCCAACCGATGAAGTTGCCAGGATTACCCGATTAATACAAGCCGCCATCGGGTTTAGTTCTCAGCGAGGTGATCGAGTCAGTGTAGAGTCTTTTGCTTTTACAGCGGGAGAAGTGCTACCAGAACCAGAACCTTCACCTTTTTATGAGCAGGAATTATTTCAATCATTGTTAAAACCTGTGATAGGGCTCATACTGGGTTTAATTCTTATATTTGCCGTATTAAAACCGACTTTAAAAAGATTATCCAGCGTTCCCGTCGTCCCTGCATCTACAGGTCTGGCTGAAGATGAACTTGATTTATCCGGTCTGGCTGCCACTGACTCGGCAGGTTTAAGTGAAGACCAGGTTGTTCTGTCTGGACATGACAACCTGGAGTTACCGTCGCCTTCGGTAGGTGAGGTTAAAAAGTTAGAAGTTGCTAAAAGCGTGGTCAATAATAACCCGACGCTGGTGGCACAATTAGTGAAAAACTGGATAGAAGACGATGCCTGATTCTGATGATGCTTCCAATTTATCCGGCGTTGATAAAGCAGCAATACTTTTATTATCGCTGGGAGAAGAAACTGCTGCCGAAGTGCTTAAGCATATGGGGCCGAAAGAAGTTCAGGTACTGGGTATGCAGATGGCTTCACTGAGAAATATTGGTAAAGGTGCTGTTGAAGGGGTCGTGGATGAGTTTCTGGAGAAGGTTGAAGAGCAGACTGGAATTGGTATTGGTACTGAAGATTATATTCGCAGTACGTTGCAGTCGGCGCTTGGAGATGACAAAGCCGGTGCTTTGATTGATCGAATTTTAGCAGGAGCCAACACCAAAGGGCTAGATACTTTGAAATGGATGGATGCTCGCTCTGTTGCCGATGTCATTCGTTTTGAGCACCCTCAGATTCAATCGATTGTTTTATCCTATCTTGATCCAGACCAGTCAGCTGAAGTTTTACAAATATTACCTGAAAAAGTCAGAGTTGATCTGGCAATGCGAATTTCGGCATTGGAAGCGATTCAGCCAGATGCTTTGCAGGAGCTGAATGACATTATGGAAAAGCAGTTTACTGGTAGTGGGTCGTCTCAATCCAGAGAAATTGGTGGTGTTAAAAAAGTCGCTGATATAATGAATTTTATGGACGGCTCTAATGAAGCGTTAATCATGGAAGCCATTAAAGAAACTGATGAAGATCTTGCTCAGAAAATTGAAGACCTGATGTTTGTGTTTGATAATTTATCAGATGTTGATGATCGGGGGATACAGGCGCTCTTACGAGAAATTTCAACAGATACACTCATCATTGCTTTGAAGGCTTGTGAGGAAGATATTAAAGAGAAAATATTTAAAAATATGTCTAAACGAGCAGCGGAACTGATGAGAGATGACCTGGATGCGATGGGGCCCGTTAAATTAAGTGAAGTTGAATCGGCACAAAAAGAAATTTTGACCGTTGCACGAAGAATGGCAGAGTCTGGTGAAATTGTACTGGGTGGTGGCGGTGAAGAGATGGTTTAAACAAAAACTTCTTGTCTGGTAAATGAGTCTTTAAATAAGTCTTTAAATAAGTCTGTATAATTGAATAAGGTGAATAAAACCTGATGGTATTAAAACCAAAGTCTGATGTATTAATCAAACCGCTGAGAGATGTAACAGAATTTACTTCATGGCAAGCCCCTGTCATTGGGGAAAGTGATGCGCCGGGTTATCGTCAACCGGTTGAAGAAGTCATTGAAGAAGAAATATCCGAAGAAGAACAGGCACAAATAACTGCTGATGAATTACAGGCCATCAGAGATGCTGCTTATCAGGAAGGTTTTCAGTCAGGGCGAGAGGCTGGTCTGGCTTCTGCGGAAGAACAGGTTAAAACACAAACTGAATTGTTAACTCAATTAATGGCACAGCTTGCCGAGCCAGTAAAACAGTGTGGTCAGAAAACACAGCAGGAACTATTACAGCTGGCATTTGCCGTTGCCCGCCAAATTGTCAGACGTGAATTAAAGCAGGACCCAACTCAGCTAATTGCTATTATCAGAGAAGCACTCAAGTTGCTTCCCGTCGGTTCGCAAAAAATCAATATATCGCTACATCCGGAAGATGCCAGTATTATAAAAAATGCGCTGTCAATTAAGAATGAGGAGCAGGCTTCCAAATGGACCATAAAAAGTGATCCTTCGGTTTCAAGGGGAAGCTGTCAGGTAGATACAGAGAACTCCAGAATTGACGCGTCGATTGATAAGCAGATTGCGGTTCTTTTCAGTCGGGTAGCGGGCGGTCAGCGAGCTGGGGAAGATGATGTTGAGCGATGACTCGTTAAGTCAGTTTATAAACCAGGCTGAAAAGGCGGTAGAAAGTGAGTCATGTCTGGTGGTTGAGGGACGGCTGACAAGAATGGTAGGAATGACCCTGGAGGCCGTGGGTTGTAGTGTCAATATTGGTGAACGATGTCACATAGAAACGGTGCATGGTAAATTAGAAGAGGCGGAGGTTGTTGGTTTTACCATGGATAAAATTTACCTGATGCCTATTGGCAGTATTCGGGGACTGGGGCCTGGTGCACGGGTTATTCCATCACATCGAGCCGCCGAAATTCCGGTTGGCGATATGTTACTCGGACGAGTACTTGACGGCCAAGGTAAACCCATTGATGGTAAGGGGCCAGTTCGTTGCTCACAAACCCGGCCATTGGCCTCAGAACCCGTTAATCCTTTAAACAGAAAACCAGTAGAAGAGTCATTGGATGTCGGCGTTCGATCGATTAATTCGATCCTGACTGTTGGACGAGGGCAGCGAATGGGGTTGTTAGCAGGAAGCGGCGTGGGTAAAAGTGTTTTACTGGGCATGATGACTCGTTTTACCGAAGCAGAAGTGATTGTTGTTGGATTGATTGGAGAGCGAGGCAGGGAAGTCAAAGAGTTTATTCAGCAAATATTGGGCGAAGAAGGAATGAAGCGATCAGTGGTTGTTGCCGTGCCCGCTGATAACTCTCCATTAATGAGATTACAGGGAGCGATGTCTGCCACTACTATTGCTGAGTATTTCAGAGATGAAGGCAAAAATGTACTTTTGTTGATGGATTCATTAACACGTTTTTGTCAGGCACAAAGAGAAGTAGCGCTCGCGATTGGTGAGCCACCAGCGACTAAAGGTTATCCACCATCAGTTTTCGCTATGTTGCCACAACTGGTTGAACGTGCCGGAAACGGGGCGACCGGTGGAGGCTCCATAACGGCGTTTTATACCGTGCTGGCAGAAGGAGATGACCAGCAAGATCCTATTGTCGATGCGGCAAGAGCGATTCTGGATGGACATCTGGTATTATCTCGAGACCTTGCCGATTCTGCTCATTATCCTGCAATAGACATTGAGGGTTCTGTGAGCCGGGTTATTAATCAGATTACGACTGATGAGCATCGAGATGCCATTAGTCACCTGAAGCATCTCTATTCGACCTATCAACAGAATAAAGATCTGATCACTGTGGGGGCGTACCAGAAAGGCACTGATCCATTAATTGATGACGCTATTGATATGATGCCCACTATCAGGTCTTTTTTATGCCAGAATATTAACGAAGAGGTTCATATGCAGGAAAGTATTGATACACTTGAGCAAATGATGAATTAAAATCTATAATGTAACAATGAATAGTCATTTAGAATGGCTGGCAGGAATGTATATAATGGGGCTTGTTGCTCCTGGTTTGTGATGATTCCGCACGATGTTAATAGACAATTGATGGTCAAAGTTGTAGCTGTTTAAAGATGGATAACTTGATAAAGCAAGCGCGCAGTTTTGGTTAGCAAGTAATTTAACAAGTAATGATATCAATAGAAATGTTCAGATAAACGACAGAGCAGGATGATTGGAGGAAATATTGATGGTGAGATCGCAACGATTGAAACCGATTAAGAAAATGGCTCAGACAAAAGAAAAATCTGCAGCGAAAGCGCTGGGTGAATCTTTGGAAAAGCAACGTGTTGAAAATAGTAAGCTGGAACAACTGGAGTGCTATAAAAAAGAGTATTTAAATGAAATGGAGTACAAAATACGCCAGGGTGTAACTGGTGCAACATTACAACATTACCATCATTTTTTAAATAAGATCGATCAGGCGATTATACAGCAAAACGAAGTGCTCAAGCAGTGCGGTGAACAGTTGTCTTATGTGCAAGGACAATGGCAGGACAAGCGTAGCCGCTCCAGAGCAATTACTCAAGTAATGGATAAAATGCAAGATAGTGAAAAGAAAATTATCAACAAAAAAGAAGCGACTCAGAACGATGAATTGTCTACTCAGGCCTTTTTAAGGAACCAGACTAAAACAATTTAGTTAACCGAAAAAGTGAAAAAAAGCAATTTCGTCTGATAATAACAATTATTTATATAACACTGTGTTTTTTCTGTTCTTTGTTTTATACATTATAGGAATAAAAAGCATCTCATTACGAGAACTTGTAAAAACTGATATTTTGTATCAGGTTCATTACCGAAATCAATTTTAACTTCTTTTTAAAAAACCTCCAAGAATAAAGGTAACTTCCAGAAATTCTGCTATACCTAAGCTTATATGACTATTACAACCTGTTTTGTAATAGGCGATTAATATTGAAGTGAAAGGAGAGTGTTTTGAGTAAAAAAACAACTGTCAGCTTAGGAACTGCGTTGGATATTGCGCATGCTTCGAGCCTGAAGTCTCGGCTGGTTACTGCACTAACAAAAAACATTCCTGTTCAGCTAACTTCTGATAAAGTTGAGCGAGTAGATACTGCTGGCTTACAGTTGATTTTTGCTTTCATTAAGAAAGCGGAAACTCAGGGAAATAGTGTTCATTGGTATAAACCTTCTGACGCCCTGATTAACGCCAGTGAAATCCTGGGCTTACAAAGCGAACTTAAATTAAACCAGGCAAGGAGGGAGGGAGTAGTATGACAAAAATACTTGCTGTTGATGATTCTGCTTCAATGCGCCAGATGGTTACATTCACTTTAAAGAGTGCCGGATTTGATGTGACCGAAGCCAGTGATGGAGTCGAAGCGCTCAAGGCTGCACAATCAAAAGCCTTTGATGTTGTTATTTCTGACGTCAATATGCCGAATATGGATGGTCTGACTCTGGTAAAAAAATTACGTGCTCTGGGTAACTATAAGTTTATTCCTATTTTAATGTTAACCACTGAATCGTCGGGCGATAAAAAGCAGGCTGGAAGGGCTGCGGGAGCCACCGGCTGGATTGTTAAGCCCTTTAATCCTGACCAGTTATTGGCGACAGTAAAAAAGGTTATTAGTTAGAATGGCTTTATCAGATTAAGTAGAAAGAATATTAAATTTATTTAAATGCTGTTTCAATATTGAAGAGTGGGGTTGTTGAAGGTGTACGGTTTTATATAAAGCCGTGAACTACTCGTTGTTCTCCCTGTAAAAATCTCGTTGTTAATTCATGTGATGTTCCACTTTAGCTATCAGGATAGAGTTATGGAAATTGATTTAAGCCAATTTCATCAGGTTTTCTTTGAAGAAAGTTTTGAAGGTCTTGACGTGATGGAGCAAGAACTTCTTAATCTGGAAGAAGATTCAGATCTGGAAAATGTGAATACCATTTTTCGTGCGGCTCATTCCATTAAAGGCGGAAGTGCTACTTTTAATTTTAAAGATGTTGCCGACTTTACCCATGTGATGGAAACCTTGCTAGATGAAATGCGAGAGGGAAGTCGCCCGGTAACACGTGAAATTATCGATTTGTTATTGAAGTCTGTTGATTGTTTAAGGGGCATGCTGAATAAAATTCAGGATGATGAACCGGTCGGTGAAGCGCATTGTGAGTTAATTAATTCATTCAATTTGTTATTAAGTGGCGAAGCGATCGTTGAGACTGAGGTAAATACTGCAGCTGAGCAAGCCGTTGAAACTCAACCTATAGCAGCTGATACTACAGAAGACTTACATCATTATTGGAACATTCAGTTTATCCCACAATCACATATTCTCGAGACGGGTAATGAGCCCGTTAGAATGTTCAGGGAATTGAAAGGAATGGGAGTGCTGGAATCGACTGTTGATGTGAGTAAAGTGCCAGACTTTGATGAACTTGTTCCTGAATCCTGTTTTTTATCATGGCGATTGAGGCTAGATGCAGATACAGAGTACGATACGATAAAAGAAGTCTTCGAGTGGGTGGAAGATGAATGTGAACTTACTATTGATAATGCCGAAGAACCAGAAGTTAAAAAACAAGACGTTAAAAAGCAAGAAGTTGAAAAGCAAGGTCCGATAACTGAGAGTGAAATATCAGTAGATACAGTGATTTCTGATAAAGAAGTAACGGCTGTAGAAACTGATGACATAGAAGTCTCAGGTGCAGAAAAAACTACGGGAGATTCTAGCAGTGACAAAATGGAATCTACAAATGCAATCGTTTCGATTTCAGGTGCCGTTAGCAACAAAACATCCGATGTCGCAAAAGAAAAAAGTCAGAAGCTGGCTACAGAAACCCAAAATAGCAGTCAGGCCAAAGTCAAAAGTACGGCGGTTAATGAAGAGAAAAAAAATCAGAAAAAAGCAACTTCAACAGCATCAATACGTGTCGGTATCGATAAAGTTGATACCTTAATTGACCTGGTTGGAGAGCTGGTTATTACGCAATCAATGCTGAGTGAGCTGGGGGATAATTTCACTATGGCAAAGCTGAATCAGCTAGTTTCAGGATTGAGTGAACTGGAGCAAAATACACGTGAGCTGCAAGAAAGTGTAATGCGTATCCGTATGTTGCCTATTGGTTTTGTTTTTAACCGATTGCCTCGAATGGTCAGAGATTTATCTTCTCAGTTAGGCAAAAAAGTTCACCTTGCAATTAAGGGCGAATCAACCGAACTGGATAAAACGGTAATGGAACAAATCGGTGATCCGCTTACTCATCTTGTCAGGAATGCACTGGATCATGGGCTGGAATCAACGGAACAGCGTATCGCCGCTGGAAAATCAGAAGAAGGAACCGTGACTTTAAATGCATTTCATCAGGGCGGAAATATTGTTATCGAGGTTTCTGATAATGGTGGCGGAATTGATCCAGATGTTATTTATGATAAAGCCGTAGAAAAAGGAATGATCCAGCAAGGAGAAGAGCTAGTGAAAGAGCAAATTCTCGGTTTGATTATGGAACCCGGTTTTTCAACGGCTGCGGTTGTCAGTGATGTCTCTGGTCGTGGTGTCGGCATGGATGTGGTTAAAAGAAATATTAATAATCTTGGGGGAAGTGTCGAAATTGAATCGAACCTGGGGAAAGGCACAACTTTTACCATTCGTTTGCCATTAACCCTTGCTATTCTTGATGGTCAACTTATTCGGGTTGCGAATGAAGTTTATGTGCTGCCCCTGGTTTCTATTATCGAATCAATTCCCCTGAGTATGGTTGAAATTTCAAAAATTGCGGGAGATATGAAAGTGTACAAATTACACAATGAATATGTTCCTATTATCGACTTGCGAGAGGAGTTTGTTATTCAACGAGGAGGGGGAGCTAATAGCGAAGGTTTGTTGGCTATCGTTGAGGGAGAAAATAGGAAAATTGCGTTGAAAATTGATGATTTGATGGGGCAGCAACAAGTGGTCATTAAAAGTCTTGATAGTCATTACAAGTCTATTCAAGGCGTATCAGGCGCAACTATTCTTGGTGACGGGCGAGTTTCACTCATTCTGGATATTGTCGGGCTGGCAAAACGAGCGGCAATCAGAGCAAATCATCGAAGAGAAAAAGTAGCTTAGGATTAAATGTTATGACAACAGATATTATGCAGATTATTCAGGATCAGGAAGTACAGCAAATAGAGTCTGATCTGGTTGGCCAGGAAACTGGATCGCAATACTTAAGCTTTGTTGTTGGGGATGAAGAGTTCTCAGTGAGTATTTTAAAAGTCCAGGAAATCAGAGCCTGGGAAGAGCCAACTTACCTTCCCAATTCACCTGCCTATGTGAAGGGCGTTTTGAATTTGCGAGGAACTATTGTACCGGTAATGGATTTACGAAAACGATTTCATTTTAAACAGTATCGATATGATACGACAACAGTCATTATTATTTTAAAGAACCAATATGAAGATAAGGACTGTTTAATGGGGTGTGTTGTTGATGGCGTATCAGATGTTTTTAATCTGGATGAGTCGACTATTTGTGATGTGCCAGAATATGGCTGTGATATTGATAGTGATTTTACTTCGGGAATAATGACGGTTGATGACCATGCGGTCACGTTATTAAATCTTGACAATTTATTGAACCTTGATCTGATTGACCATCCTTACTCAGGAACAGGAGCTAGAAATGTCTGAGCCCGCGTTGCAAAAAATTGATGATGGTAAGCAGGCGGTTGAAAATTCTGTGGAGCAGTATTTAACTTTTTTAATGGATAAAGATGAGTACGGTGTTGAGATACTTACGGTGCAGGAAATACATGGTTGGGTTGAGCCCCGGCCAATTCCAAATACACCTGATTTTGTCGTTGGTGTCATTGACTGGCGTGGAACTATTGTTCCCGTTGTTGACCTGCGACTTCGTTTTGGTTACGACAAAGTGACTTATGATAATAGTACGGTTGTTATTGTATTAAAAACAGAAATAAAAGATATTAATCGAGAAGTGATAGTGGCTGTCGTTGTTGATGCAGTGTCTGATGTTTATGATGTGACTCAGGAAAATCTACGTAAAGCACCCAGTCTGGGGAGTCGCGTTGATACTGAATATATCGAAGGAATTGCTAAAGTTGATGAGGCTATGATCGTTCTGCTTGATTTGAGTAAACTGATTAATCTCGAACGTTTGGGTAAGTAATAATTAGAGATAATAGCGACAAATAAAAGTTACAAAAGTGAAGACTTGTATTGTTAATGCGGATAAAAAATAATCTGGAGAACGGTGATGGGCGTTGATGCAGAAAAAGAAGCTAACGACGGCAACAAAGGTGACGAGATGAAAAAGAATGAGTGTAAGCAATATCTGGCCGCGTTAGAGAACCTGAATACGGCAGTGATGATGGTTGACAAAAATCTGGATATTACTTTTATCAATCGAGAGTCCGAAAAATTACTATTAGGTCTTGAAAAAGTATTTCAGACTCAGTGGAAAGATTTCAGGGCTGACAAAAAGCAGCTAATTGGTCAGTCAATTGACCAGTTTCATGAAAACCCCGCGCATCAGAGAAAAATTTTAAGTGATCCTGCTAACCTGCCTTATGTTTCAAAGATACAGGTGGGGGACGTTGATATCCAGCTGGATGTTTCTGCGAGGTTAGATGAAAATGGAAAGTATCTGGGCGCCACGCTTGAATGGTCCGATATAACTAAAAGACTGGAAGCTGAAGACTCCGTTTCTCGTATGCAGGGAGCAATGGAAGGTTCATTAACGGCCACCATGATGGTTAATAGAGATTTACAGATTACTTATATGAACCCTGCAACGATGAATTTATTAACCTCTCTTGCATCAACGATGAAAACAATCTGGCCCGATTTTTCGGCAACAGAAGAGTATATGATGGGTAAGTGCATTGATGATTTTCATGTGAACCCTTCACATCAACGCAAGTTACTGTCTGATCCGGCAAATCTGCCTTATCAGGCTAATATTAAATTAGGCGAAAACACGATTAGTTTAAATACTGCAGCTATCATGGATGTCAATGGCAACTACGTTGGCACCAGTCTTGAGTGGGCAAATATTACGGAAAAAATTGCAGCTGATGTTGAAGTGGGTCGATTAGTTTCTGCGACTGATGGTATGTCCACCAACTTAATGATGGCTGATGTCGATTGTAATATTATTTATGTTAACCCTGCCATTATCAAAATGTTAACGCGTCGAGAAAAAGAAATTAAAGCTGTGTTGCCTCAGTTTAATCTTGATACGATCATTGGTACTAATATTGACATCTTTCATAAAAACCCGGCTCACCAGCGACAATTATTAAAAGCGGAGAATTTACCCTATGAGTCAACGATTAAAGTTGGGCCATTAACCTTTAATCTGAAAGCGGTAGCGCTTAAAGATAAAGATGATAATCATCTGGGAACCGCCGTTGAGTGGGTCGATAAAACAGAAGAAGTGGTTGCGCAGGAACTGGTTGAAGATTTAATTTCAAAAGCAGCCCGTGGTGAGCTGAAAGAAAGGCTGGATTCAGAGCAATTCCAGGGGTTTATGAAAAATTTGTCCATGGGCATTAATTCTATGATGGATACTGTTGTTGAACCCATTGAAAATTGTCAGAAGGTTCTGGAGCAGATGGCCGCTGGTAACTTACAAATGAGTATGGATGGTAGTTATCACGGATTATTCAGCGAGCTTCAAAACTCCATAAATACCAGTATTGATAATTTGAGAAATATGGTAGGCGAAATTCTTGAAACATCCAGTCATGTGTCAACTTCGGCAAAAGAAATATCTCAGGGGAATACGGACTTAAGTCAGCGTTCTGAAGAACAGGCTTCTAGTCTGGAAGAAACCGCATCGAGTATGGAAGAGTTAACTGGTACAGTAAAGGAAAACGCAGAAGCCGCCGGAAAAGCCAATAAATTATCGATTGATACCATGAAACAGGCAGAAAGTGGTGGCGCAGTGGTAAGTGAAGCGATTAGTGCCATGAAAGAGATTAATGATGCTTCCCGAGAAATTTCCGATATCATCGGCGTCATCGATGAAATTGCATTTCAGACTAACTTGCTGGCGTTAAATGCTGCGGTAGAGGCGGCCAGAGCTGGCGATCAGGGACGGGGTTTTGCGGTTGTTGCTGCAGAAGTCAGGAACCTGGCTCAGCGTAGTGCCAGTGCTGCTAAAGATATAAAATCACTGATTAGCAATAGTGTGAGTAAAGTCGACCAGGGAAGTCAGTTGGTTAATGATTCGGGTAATAAATTAACCGATATTGTTGACTCAGTCAGAAATGTAACCCAACTGGTCAAGGAAATTTCCAATGCTTGTGAAGAACAGGCTTCAGGGATTGAACAGGTTAACCAGGCTGTCGCACAAATGGATAATATGACCCAGCAAAATTCTGCTCTGGTTGAAGAAGCAGCAGCTTCAGCCGAATCGTTAAATGAACAGGCTGGTAATTTAATGGAGCTCATGAGCTTTTTCAAAACAGGTGATGAAAGCGGAAAGCAGTCAGAACAAATCGTTTCTCCAGTTACTCACAGTAAAACCAAACCATTAGCAGAGTCACCTCGTCAGACACCGGTTACTACTGGAGAAGACTGGGAAGAGTTTTAGCCAGTTAACGGGATAAGTGTGTTTTAAACAAATCACTAAAAGAGACTGCTCTGCGGTTGATTTTAGTGATGATAAATTGATTTTTTATTTCTGATTGCTGGTAACTGATTTATCCGGGAAGGTTTTGATGTTGAATACTGCAGAAACAACCACAAAAAGAGATTTTATATTTACCAACGAAAATTTTGAACGGGTAGTACGCTTGATTAATGAGCGAGCAGGTATCAGTTTAAGTGATAGAAAGTCAGACATGGTTTATTCTCGCCTGGCAAGGCGGTTACGAAAGTTGAATTTTATTGACTTTAATGCTTATCTGGACTTTGTTGAAAACAGCAGGGAAGAAGAAGTTAATTTTATTAATGCGCTAACGACAAATCTGACACATTTTTTTAGAGAAAATCATCATTTTGATTATCTCAGAGATGTTTATATTCCAGAGTTACTATCTAAAGATAAAAAGCGAATTCGCTTTTGGTCGGCAGGCTGTTCAACGGGAGAGGAGCCTTACTCCTTATCTATGATATGGCAGTCCGTTGTTGGAAATAATAAGTCGGTTGATTTTAAAATACTTGCCACCGATCTGGATACTAATGTTTTAGATGTCTGTGAAAAAGGCGTTTATGATAATGATAAACTTAAACCTGTGAATAAAGAATTTTTATGTTGGTTTAAGCAAACTGACGAATGTGGAGATAATCAATTACAGGCATTACCTTTATTAAAAAAGCGGATTCACTTCAAGCCATTAAATTTAATGCATGACTGGCCTATGAAAGGCCCTTTTGACCTGATTATCTGCCGAAATGTATTTATTTATTTTGATAAGGAAACTCAGAGCGAGCTGGTCAATCGGTATTCTGAGTTATTAAGTGAAAATGGTTGCCTTATTCTGGGGCATTCGGAGAATCTCAGCGCTAATAAGAAACTCTTTAATTTAATCGGCAAAACTATTTACAGGAAAAAACATTAAATGGCTGTTGGTTATGAAAGAGATAATTTGCCTTCTTGCTGGCAGGAATTTAATCATATTAATCGTTATTGGGATAAAAATACTGGAAAATCGACAGCCAAAATATTACCTGGTGAGTATTACGTAACAGCTCATGACGAAGCAATAACTACAGTGCTGGGCTCTTGTATTTCGGCCTGTATCAGAGATAAAAAAACGGGGCTGGGTGGTATGAATCATTTTATGTTGCCGGTCAATGGTGACACTTCTATGATTAAAGGTAGCGGGCGCGCGGAGCGTTATGGAAACTTTGCTATGGAGCAGATGATTAATGATATATTGCGTAATGGTGGTCAGAGAGAATCTCTTGAGATTAAGGTGTTCGGCGGCGGAAGAGTACTCAAAGGTACCATGGATATCGGCAAAAAAAATATCGAATTTGTCAATGAATATGTTAGATTGGAACAATTAGTGCTGGTTGCCGAAGACGTTGGTGGACTTTATCCTCGAAAAGTAATCTATATGCCAAGAACAGGAAAGGTATTGATGAAAAAACTGTATAGCAAACATAATGCAACTATTGAAGATAGAGATGAAACTTACTATGAACGTATCACTCATGAAGAAGTTAAGAGTGATATTGAATTGTTTTGACTGACCTGATTTTTCAGGCGAGCTGGTTTGTAAATATAACGATCAGCATGCTTGTAAAATAATTGATTAAAAAAGAGTCATAATGACAGATACAAAAATTGAAGAATTTTCAACACCGGTTAGCGTAATTATCGTAGATGACTCAGCATTTATTCGTGTTTTGCTTTCTCAAATTCTTGATAGTGACGATCAGATTAAAGTTGTTGCTACTGCAGAAGATCCGCTTGATGCGCGTGAAAAGATAAAAAAATATAATCCAGATGTCATTACGCTTGATGTTGAGATGCCAAAAATGGATGGGATTACTTTTCTGAAGAACTTAATGCGATTAAGACCAATGCCCGTCATTATGGTTTCAACACTCACTCAGGCGGGTGCCGATGTGACACTGGAAGCGTTAAATTCCGGGGCTTTTGATTTTGTGGGAAAACCAACAACAGAAGTTAAGGAACAGTTAATGGGACTGGCCAATGAGTTGATTGAAAAAGTTAAAGCCGCAGCTCGTTGTAATACAATCGCTCTGGGTCAGGTTGAAGATGAAAATCATGATGAGCCACTGACAACGCCTGAATTAACCAGTGATTTTGAATTAATTGCTATCGGCGCATCAACTGGTGGTACTGAAGCAATTCAGGAGGTCATTAAACGCTTGCCACGTGGACTACCTCCTATTGTATTAACTCAGCATATACCTGACGTATTTTCTACTTCTTATGCTAAGCGGCTTAACTCTGAAGTAAAGATATCCGTAGTGGAAGTTAGAAGTCCACAAAAGCTGCAAAATGGTCATGCTTATCTGGCGCCTGGTCATATGCATATGGAAATTAAACGTAAGGGAAAAGAATTGTGGGCTGTATTAAGTGATGAAATGCCGGTTAATCGTCATAAACCCTCGGTTGATGTTTTATTTGAATCAATCGGTAAAGTGGCCGCAGACAGGTGTCTGGCTGCAATATTAACCGGAATGGGACAGGATGGAGCTAAAGGTTTATTAGAATTGCGTCAAAAAGGAGCGGTTACTATCGCACAAGATGAAGATTCCAGTGTGGTCTGGGGAATGCCGGGCGCTGCAGTAAAAATGGAGGCCGCTCAGAAGGTTTTACCACTCAAGAAAATCCCCAGATATCTCGTGTCGAGGTTGTAAGTTGATATTAGTACGAAAAATAAAAAAAATTAGTCAAAAATGTGATATTGCACTATGCTTTAAGCAAGAACGGGTTTAGGATAAAACCTCGTTAATACAAGGGTTTATTTCATATTTTTCTCAATTGAGTTAATATTACTCAGGTTCTTTAGTTAAATCAGAGTTAATAAATAAAGGGGTATAACATGTCAGTTGGTTCTAATCTATCTGCCGATGGTAAGGTGCTTACTATTTCTATCAACGGGAGGTTTGATTTTAGTGCTCACCAGGCGTTTAGAGATTCTTATGAAAAGTTAACACCAACACCAGGTTCGATCGTGATTGATATGGTCGAGACGACTTATCTGGATAGTTCGGCGTTGGGAATGTTACTTTTACTACGAGATCATGCGGGGGGGGATTCATCCAGTATTTCCCTGATGAACTGTAATGAAGATATTCGTAAAATTCTTACCATCTCCAATTTTGAGCAGTTGTTTACTATCTAGTTCCAGATTCAATTTATATAAACCATTAATTTAGATTTATACAAATGTTTTGAAAATACTAATTGCTGATGATAACAATGTTGAACGCCTTATTCTGGCTAAAGTGCTGGAGCAGAGTGGACATGAAGTTATTCAGGCGGCAACCGGTAATCAGGCTGTTGATTTTTATTTTCAGCATGAACCAGCATTAGTCTTTTTAGATGTGTTAATGCCCGATCTGGATGGGTATGATGTTGCTTATGCGATTAAAAAGAAGCAGGATATTCGCTGGGTTCCTATCATATTTTTAACTTCATTAACTGACGCTTATGATTTGGCCAAGTGCATTGATTGTGGGGGAGACGATTTTGTCTCCAAGCCCATTGATCAAATTATTATAAAAGCTAAAGTCAATGCATTTGCCAGAATCTCTCATTTGTATGAAACCATTGATAATCAGAAAAAGGAAATACAATTTCATAATGATCACCTGATTCAGGAACAGGAAGCCGCTAAGAAAATTTTTAACAATATTGCCCATCGTGGGTGTCTGGATGCTGAAAACATCAATTATCACCTTTCTCCAATGTCAATTTTTAACGGTGATTTAATGTTGGCGGCTGAAACACCAATGGGTGGAATGCGGCTAATGCTGGCAGATTTTACCGGACATGGGTTACCTGCCGCCATTGGTGCCATGCCAACATCAGAGATTTTCTACGGGATGAGTAAAAAGGGTTTTTCTATTCCGGATATGATGGTGGAAATGAATACACGGTTATATTCGGTATTGCCCAGAGGTATATTCTGCTGTGTTGTGATTGCTGATATCGATGCGTTGGATAAACGGATCACAATATGGAATGCTGGGGCTCCTCAGGCTTATCTGATTAATCAGGATAGTGGTGAAATTGCATTAATCCACTCAACACACCTTCCCCTTGGGGTTCAGTCACCACAAAAATTTAAGGTGGAACCTGTTGTTTATCCATTTTCTGAATCTGATCGGTTACTGGCAATTACCGACGGTATTATCGAGTCTGTTAATCATAACTCGGAAATGTTTGGTGAAGAAAGAATGCTGGATTACATCAAATCTAACTTAAAAAATGCCAATCTTTGTGATTCACTAATTGATGAATCAATTAAGTTTACTGGTGACGCTGAGCAGGGAGACGATTTAAGCTTGCTGGAAGTCGGTTTTCCTCATCACCATCTGGAGCAGGCCTATGCTTCGGACAGTCAGGTAAAAGAGTTAACGGGTACGCTGGATTCAAAACTGGGACTATGTTTACGAAAAATATCATTACGCAAGTTTGATCCCATTCCACTGTTACTACAAACTTTACTGGAGTGTAAAGAATTAACACCACATCGTTCAAGAATATTTACCATTTTATCTGAGCTTTTCAATAATGCGTTGGAGCATGGTGTTTTAGGGCTGGATTCAGCTACTAAAAATGGAAGTGAAGGCTTCGCAACCTATTATCAACAAAGGATCGATGGGCTGGCGAATTTAAAAGAAGGCTTCGTGCAAATAGAGATTGACCACAAGCCTGTTGGTGATGGTGGAGAAATAATTTTTGATTTTATTGATAGTGGAGAAGGCTTTGATTTTCAAAAAGCACTTGCTGCAGGTAGCAAGCACTATAGTGGAAGAGGTTTGCCACTATTAAAAGATCTGTGTCAATCGATAGAATTTTTTGACGACGGACGGCATGTACGTGTGGTCTATCAATGGCAGGCTAATAGTGAGTAACGCTGGTGAATAATCAGTTAATTATTATGGGAGAATCTGGATGAGCGGCTTGCTGGATGAAGAGATAATCAGTGAACTGGTTGAAATTATGGGGGACGATATCGGACTATTGTTTGAAACCTTCATTAGCGATAGTGAAGAGAAGATTGTTCAACTTAAAAGCATATTGGAAAATGGAAATGGTGATGAAATCAGGCGTCTTGCACATAGCTTAAAAGGAAGCAGTAAAAATATTGGTGCAGTTAACCTGGCTATGCGCTGCGAAAATCTGGAAATCGATGGTAGAGAAGGCAATGTGGTGGATGTCGAAAAAGTTTATTCAGCAATTAGTGTTGACTACAATGCGGTGAAAGCTGAATTACAGATGCGATTTTTAAATTAAAAAGAATTTTAATGGTCTTTATCCTGTGTGAACTTCTCTGTACAGGACTAAAACCGTTCAAAGTGTCCTGATGCCCAGCTAACTTCCCTATAGCAACAAAATCAATTACTTGAGATATAAGGCAGCAATATTGTGTGCATTTCTCACATTAATCAGAGAAACAAATGGCTATTTAACGGATTACTGCCATAAATCGCAGTAACACGATTACCGATTTGTCTATTGTCCGAGCATTGATATTAAAAGAGATTGTAATGAGTTCAAAATTGACCACTGATCAAGATGTTAATTCGCTAAATGATGACGCGAGACGGTTATTAAAAGAAAGCAGAGATATTGCCGGAATTACTGCCGAATATATTAGAACATTCCTGGAGCGTTTTGATGATGATAAAGAACAATTGCTCATTTATGCGCTAAGCTGCAATTTTCAAAAAATTCAAGAGACGATTGAATCAAAATTAACCCAGTCAGGTGACGATGTCAGTGGACAAGTGATGAATCCTGCAACGTTAAAAGAGATTAATATTCTTGACAATGATTTCCTGGAAGCCATTAGTACTTATCTCCTTGAAAGAGATGTCGACGCAAAAGATAAAGTGAGCATTCAATAATTAATCAATTTAATTGCCGGAAAGAAATTATTTAGAATCATTATAAAGAGGTCACTCCCTGCGGAGTTGCGTTCTAATGGTTAAATTTTAGATGACATGGATAAAATATGACTCAGTTCATAAAAATAACAAAAATATCGATGAATGCAAACTGGAAGGTTTAACTTAACCAATAATGTTTGAATAATCGACTTACTCTCAGACTTATCAATAAATTGCAATATTGACGAATTTATCCTCAGTAGGATGCTAATGACAACTCATCACAAAGTACCAAAAAACTATTCCAGTCAAATTTCATCATTAGAAGAAATTGCTTGTTTTAACGAGCCATCACGGCGGGAATTGAACCAGAATCTTGCACAAAGCTTTCAGGATGAATGTGAATTTAATGTTCTTGCTGGTCAAAGCAGGGACAGTTCAGGGGGATCGGTAAAACCACTGAATGCAAAGAATTCACTATCTCTTAATGCAAACCAGATTAAGTTTGCACAGCGATATTACGCGAGGCACCTGGATTTGATTCAAGAGTCGCTTTGTGAGCAACTGAAAGTCTCTCGAACGACCTTACAGCAGTATTTCAGCGCTAGCGGAAAGATAAAAAAGAAATCAAAGGAAGTTCTGGATAGTAATATGACGTTTTAGATCGGGTCAGCACTTTTAATTGAGTCAGTAGATAACTGGAATATTATTGAGAACGAAAATAAATAAAATTTTCCGGTAATTGTTCTTATCAAGTCACTTTATCAGCTTTTTATAAGGTGACTTTAGATTAGCTGACTTTAGATTAGGTAACTTTAGATTGGCTGATTGGTTAAGCCGATATTCTACAAACTGGCCTCCTGATTGCATTCCTATAGATTATCAGTCTATTTAGTTGTTAACCTGAGCACTATCGGGAAGGAATAATATGTCCAGTTCTGCACCTATAAAATCGATACAGTTTTTGAACCTGACGGGTCATTCTCACTCAAAACACTCAAATAATGTAGATACAAAATCTAATAATATCAACAAGATAGCTGAAGGTTCTCAAAATAATAACTTTACCAGTTATTTACAGACCTACCAACTGACGACGGCTTCGAACAAGCATTCTGCTATTGCAGATACTAGTCAGGTGAACCTGATAGCCATGCAGAATCAACCGGAACAGGGCAACCAGTTTCCGCCTGTTAGTAGTTTTGTTGATTCATTGCCGCCATTTTTGCCATCTGCAATTAATGCAGGATTATCTAAAGAAGAGGGTTTTGTTGAAGTACCAACAGAGCAGATTGAGGGGGTTTTATTGTCTCAGGATGATGTTGAGCAGATAGTCAGCCCGTTTTTAGTCACAATGTCAGTTGATGGAAAAATAAATAGCCAGCAGGTGGTTGTAGGGCCCGTTGCTGGCTCTGGTGTTAAAACAGCAAGTACAGGCCAATTGGTTGCCGGTCTGGCTGAAACTGTTCAGGCAGGCACTGGTTTATCTGGTGCTAATTCATCAGGCTTCAACTCTGCTGAGGCTGAGTCAGTCAAATTAAATTATCAGGCAATGTTATCAAACCATGGCGAAAAAGCGATTAATGCAACTTTGTCAGGTAAATCTACTATTTCTGAGAAGCTAGCGAAAGACAGCGCTAAATTAACTTTCTCTGGTGAAGAATTTGCTCATTCCGAAGTCTCTTTGAAAGATAAAATGAAAACAGGAAAAGCCGCTGAAGAGATGCTGCGACTCTCAGGTAAAGAAGGGTTATTCAGTGAACTGGTTTCGAAAGACCGGTTTTTAAAAGGTAATGGATTAATTTCTTTATCAGCGGATCGACCTGTCAACAGTCTGGTTGATAAAATGGAAACGGTAGCAGCTTCATTGGCTCAGAACGCAAATTTGACCGATGCGAGTAAAACGCAATCGTTTAATTCGTTGGTTCCTCTGGCAGGCTCAATAGAACCCGCGACGGCAAAGTTATCACCGGGTGTCGCCCAGTTGACTGCTAATTCTGAATTTACTCAGGGACTCAATTTAAAGCGGAATTTTTCAACCAACCTGGCTCATCGAGTTCAATGGATGTTCAATCAGACTTTATCCAGTGCAGAAATTATGATGGACCCTCCAGAAATGGGACCTTTAAGTGTTAAGGTTCAACAGATAAATGGTGAAACCAGCATTATGTTTCAGGCAACTAACAGCGCAACAAAAGAGGCGCTGGAAGAAGGGATGCCAAAATTGAAGGAAATGCTGGAAGAGATGGGAGTTAATCTTGGCCAGACTACTGTCAGCCAGCAAAAATCTGAAACAGATTCTGAACAGCAACAGGATGACTCTTCGGAAGGTGTGGCAATGGATGAAGGTGATGAAATGAATAATGATACAGCGCAAACATTTGTCAGTGAACGCATTGTGGATTATTATAGCTAGCTATTGAAAAGGTCTTTTCCAGAGTTAATTTCTTAAGACAGCAATTTCAGTCAGGACGAGCTTCAGTCTATTCGTTAAAGTACTGCATGGAGAATAATAAAGCATTTGAAAATGCAGCTTGTTCTTCAAAGTATCTCATGCTAATCAGCAGCTTGCAGTGATTATTGTTATTTAATTACTGTTATTTAAATAAACAAGCCTGCCTGTATGAGTATTCGTCAATCTGTCGGAGAGAGTTGCTTGCACTCAGATAAATCAGTTGCTTATCACGAAAAAAATAAATCGTGTGTGTGATTACATCAACCAGAATATTAATCAATCTTTTTCACTGGCTCAGTTAAGTGAGCTGGCCGGTTTTTCCCGGTTTCACTTTAATCGTCAGTTTGCTGCTCATGTTGGTGTGCCTGTATTTAAGTTTATACAGCTAACCCGTTTAAAACGTGCCTCTTATGCGCTTGTTTTTGAAACCGATAAAAAGATTATTGATATTGCACTAGATGCCAGATTTGAAAATCCTGAGTCTTTTTCGCGCGCATTCAAACAGGCATCTGGACAGAGTCCATCTCAGTTCAGACAAAAACCAGACTGGCCTGCGTGGCAGGAAAAGTTAGTATTCACTTCGGCCAAACAGCAAAGCCTTGTGTCAGGAGGAATAACAATGAATGTTAATATTCATCAATTTAAATCAACTCGGGTTGCGTTGATTAAACATCGGGGGCCGGTTGAGAAAGTTCTGGAAACGGCAGGTAAATTTATTCAGTGGCGTAAGCAGACGGGCTTGTCGCCTAAAAATTCCAGCCAGACTTATGGCATTATTTATGAAGATCCCGCAACGGTCAAACCTGAAGATTTCAGGTTTGATATCTGCGGTTCTGTCAACAGGGAGATACCAGAAAACCTGTATGGTGTGGTTAATAGTGAAATTTCAGGGGGGCGTTGTGCGGTATTACGACATAAAGGCAGTCATGACGAGCTGGATAAAAAAGTTTGTTATTTGTATAACAACTGGCTTCCTGAGAGCGCTGAAACACTCAGGGATTTTCCCTGCTATTTTCATTATCTTAATTTAATGGGTGAGGTTGAAGAGCATGAATTGCTCACCGATATTTACCTGCCGCTGGTGTAATTTTTTATTGTCCCCAGACTCCTTGCTGTTTCCTGTATCTTCAGGGAGTTTGGGGATAAACCTCTTCGAAGGTCAGTTTTTTGGCTATAGACCAACTGATTGACCTTTTTTTTCGCCAACAAATTGACAATTCTTCATTCTATTGCTATTTAACTCTATGATATTTAAGATTTATTTAAAATATTCTTAGCTGGTATATTTTTTGCATTTGTAAAACGATGTAAGTATATCTTATTGAAACTAATTGAATAGCGGAGTCATTTATGGCGAACGACGACCAGGATCTAGAGATTGATGTGGGAGACGGTGATTCGGCCGGTGGTGGTGGTAAAAAACTGATTATTATTGGTGTTGCAGCGGTATTGCTGATTGGTGGTGGAGTTGCCGGGTTTTTGATGATGGGGGGAGATGATGTTAAAAAAACTGCTGAAAATGAAGAAGCAGTGGTTGAGGAAGAAAAAGGACCAGCACAATATGTCGGGGTACCAGAAGCTATTACTGCCAATATACCTGGCAAGAGAAAAAATCGAACGGTGCAGATAAAAATGAGCTTTCTGGTACGCAGTGATGAGGCGCGTGAAGCAATAAGAAGCCACATGCCGCAGCTAAAAAATGATGTATTAATGCTCGTCAGTCAACAGTCAGCTGATGAAATAAAAACCCCTGAGGGACGGTTGAAATTACAGACTCAATCCTTAGAAACCGTACAAAAATCGCTCACCGAACTGGTTGGAAAGCCAACGGTTGAAAAAGTTCTTTTTACCAGTTTTGTAATGCAGTAGATAACCATGTCAGATCTTTTAAGCCAGGATGAAATTGATGCGCTACTCCATGGCGTTGATGATGGTGATATTGAAGTTGATGAAGACTCATTAGACCCCGGCGTTGCTCAAAATTATGACTTTTCTTCTCAGGATAGAATTGTTCGTGGTCGAATGCCATCGTTGGAAATGGTGAATGAACGTTTCGCTCGCCATATGCGAATCAGCCTTTTCAATATGATGAGGCGTAGTGCCGAAATTTCTGTGAATGGTATTCAGATGATTAAGTTCAGTGAGTATATTCACAGTTTGTTTGTTCCTACCAGTTTAAATATGGTCAAAATTAAACCGTTACGCGGTACGGCCCTGTTTACGCTGGAGGCCAAGCTGGTCTTTATTCTTGTCGATAATTTTTTTGGGGGAGATGGTCGTTTTCACGCCAAAATAGAAGGTCGAGAATTCACCCCGACAGAGCGACGAATCATTCAACTTTTATTACAACAGGCCTTTGTTGACTTGCGAGAAGCCTGGTCACCGGTGATGAAAGTTGAGTTTGAATATATGGATTCCGAAGTCAATCCAGCACTGG
>JADGFG010000009.1:45136-45977 GCA_016743995.1 Kangiellaceae bacterium
ACTGGCGACAATTGTCAGTCCTTCTGAAGTTGTGTGTGTCTGTAGTTTTAATATTGAGCTTGATGGTGGTGGCGGAAATTTTCATGTTGCCATGCCTTATTCAATGTTGGAGCCCATTCGCGATAAACTGGATGCTGGAATTCAAAGTGATCGAGATGATGTTGATGACCGGTGGACCGATGCGCTTCAGGAAGAAATACTGACTGCTGACGTTGAAGTGAGTAGCACTCTGGTTGAGACTGAAGTAAGCCTCAGAGATGTCATGGATTTTAAAGTCGGTGATATTATTCCTATTGATATGCCAGAAGAAGTGACCTTAATGGCGGCAGGGGTTCCCTGCTTTAGAGCGTCGTATGGTACTTCAAATGGTTATATGTCACTAAAAGTTAAAGAAGAAATTTCCCGAGAACACATAATGCGAACGATAGTAGAGGATTAACCCATGGCAGGTGAAGATAACGGTACTGATGACTGGGAAGATGCAATGAGTGAGCAGGCTGAGACAGAAGCTCAATCGGCAACGATGGATCCCTTGCAAGAAGACGGAGAGGGTAAAAAGGTGGTTGATACCGAAAAGCTGGATGTCATTCTTGATATTCCGGTTTCTTTATCAATGGAAGTCGGTCGAACTCAGATCCCCATCCGAAGTTTATTACAGTTGACTCAGGGCTCAGTCGTAGAGCTTGACCGTCTGGCTGGTGAGCCGCTCGATGTGATGGTTAATGGCACTATCATTGCTCATGGTGAGGTGGTGGTTATTAATGAGAAATATGGGATCCGTCTTACTGATGTGATGAGTCCTGCAGAAAGAATTCAGAAGTTAAAATAAACTGATTTTACC
>JADGFG010000224.1:0-1245 GCA_016743995.1 Kangiellaceae bacterium
CATGGGAACTGGTTAAATGTTTTTATTGTCAACCGATTGAACCACCAAAAAACGTGGTGCGATTAGGGAAATTTTGATCAGAGCGAGAGTTACACCCCTTTTAAGTGGTTGTCGGCGCCCATTGCTCGAGTTAACAGGTTAGTATTGTTACCCAGCTTCTGGTTGTGAGGTGTAGTTAACGCTTGAAACTGATTTTTTCGGACTCTGAGGATCTGGGTGTCACC
Organism: Kangiellaceae bacterium; assembly: GCA_016743995.1. Lineage (GTDB taxonomy): Bacteria > Pseudomonadota > Gammaproteobacteria > Enterobacterales > Kangiellaceae > Aliikangiella. Next base: position 225 of record JADGFG010000224.1, read on the forward strand.
TATATGAAAAATATGCGCCGTTGCTGAACTAAAGATAATGCCACTAAAAGTTGTTAACCATTGCGAGTGATTGTGACCATCGTTGTTTGATTGTTGTTTGTTCTGATTTTTATCATAACGAGAATTATTAAGCAGCGCTGAGTTGATTTTTGACAGGGTATCAGAAATTGCATGCTGGGTTGACCAGGTGGCTGGTGATTTAAAATAGATTTTCTTAAATTCACTGATGCAAAACGCACTGGCTTTTGCTGCTGCTTTTGCATGAGAAACACCATCGGCAACTAAAGCAACAATTCCTTTGTTAGTTATTGAGTTTTCTGGAGAGCCCGTTGCGCCAATTGCATCTTCATTTTGTGGTTTAACGCCGGCGCTGGAATAGCCACCGGTTAAGAGTTTGAGTTTACCTTTTTCTGCACTAATTGAGTCTGGGATATCAATTAGTGCTTCAGTATTTTGAGCATTAATATTATCGCTGGAATTAGTTGACACCAATTAGCTCCACAGTACCATCCTCATTAATTTCAGTTATTGTACCATCTGGTTCTTTTAAAAAGGCAAGAAATATCAGGCTGATTAAGGCCGTCATGGCTATTATCAGAAAAAATGATTGATAACTCACAAAGGACAAAACGGTCAGATAACAAACTGCGCCCACATTGCCATATGCACCGGTCATACCGGCAATCTGGCCTGTTAATCGTCTTTTTATTAAAGGAACGGTTGCAAACACGGCGCCTTCTCCAGCTTGAACAAAAAAGGAACACAGCATCGCAACGGCGACAGCAACAGCCAGGGGCCATTCGCTGGATATCGATGCCATCATGAAGTAGCCAATGGAGAGTCCTGTTGTTAATATCAGTAGAGTTGGTTTGCGTCCAAAACGGTCACTAATCCAGCCTCCACCAGGGCGAGATACCAGGTTCATAAAAGCGTAACTGGACGCAAGTAGTCCCGCTGTCACCATGTTTAAATCAAAAATTTCAGAGAAAAATAAAGGTAACATGGAAACAACGGCCAGCTC
>JADGFG010000224.1:1255-6733 GCA_016743995.1 Kangiellaceae bacterium
GCTCTGAACCAAATGTAGCAAAATAAAGCATGTTTAGTATAGCAACCTGCTTAAATTCATAACGATGAACTTCGGCTACCGGTGTTGTGAACAGCGTATAATTAACTCGCCACGTTTGACATAGCTCAAATAAATAGAGGACAAATAAGCAAGCGTAAAGCACTGCGGTGGTACTTCCAGATAAAAGAGCGATATCTGGTTCCGATAGTTTCCAGATCAGTAGTGCCAGCACCAGGTAGATAGGGATCTTCATTAGTAAAAGTAAAAAGAAATCACCAACACTGGTGACCTCCATTGCGCCAGAAGAACGAGGTTTGTAATAGGTCGACCCTTTAGGTGTATCTCTGATTTGCCAATAAAATATCAAACTGAAAATGAGACAAATTACGCCTGTTGTTACAATGGCATATCGCCAGCCATTATCACCACCGAATAACAGAGCCAGTCCGGGTAATAGCATTGAAGCTGCTGCAGAGCCAAAGTTTCCCCAGCCACCATAAATACCTTCTGCGGTACCCAGCTCGTTTGCCGGAAACCACTCACTAACCAGCCTTATTCCGATTACAAATCCTGCCCCGATAAAGCCTAGTAAAAACCTGGCAATCGCAGCCTGTTCAAAAGTATCTGACAGTGCGAACATAAAACAGGGGATACTACAAATAGCCAGAAGCAGACTAAATATCATGCGCGGGCCAAAGTGATCGGTTAACATGCCGATTATGACTCTGGCAGGGATGGCCATGGCAACGTTAAGAATTAACAGTGTTTTTATCTGAGCAGGGTCCAGATTGAGTGATTTTGCAATCATTCCGAGCAATGGAGCATGATTAAACCAGACAACAAAAGTAATAAAAAATGCCATCCAGCTTAAATGTAAAACTTTAAATTTTCCGCTAAATGACATTAGCTTAAAACTGGGGGAAGACTGCATACGGCTTTCCTCGTTAATATTAATAGTGCATTTTGCTCGCCTGAACGAATCACCTGCCAGATTTGCTGGCAAGTGCAAAGTAGATAAGCATTATTGTAAGATTTGAACCTGGATTATTACTAGCTATCCAGTTGTTGGAGTTGTACTCTGCTGTTAACGACTCTTACAGGATATACGTTGACCTTTATTCCTTCGTGTTGTAAACATTCTCCAGTATCAAGGGAGAAATGTTGTTTGTGTAGTGGAGAGGAAACCACATGACGCCCTTCGATATCTCCAATAATGCCCCGAGAAAGTACGCTGGCTTTACTGACAGGATCATAGTTACAGATTGATTTGACTTCACCCTGGTTAGACAAGTTAAATATCGCAACCTGTTTGCCGTCATGCAGAGCGCATACAGCCCCCATAGGTGGTATATCGTTAATATCACAAATATCTACCCACTCATTTTTCATTTTCTATTTCCTCTGATTAATTGGTTTCTGCAGTATGATTTTTTTACTGAAAGCTACATTTTATTCAATCTGTTTTATGAATAACTTTATTTCATAATTGATTCAGCTTTAAGCTGGCTGAATTTGTTCGCGTTCAGTTGTAAAGATTACTTTTGGATCGGTTTCTTTACTGTTAACAAAATGAGAAAAACGTTTGAGCTTTTCAGGATCGTTAATCGTTGCTTCCCACTCGCATTGATAGGTGTCAATAAGTAACTTCATTTGTTCTTCCAGTTCATTGTTTATTTTTAATTTGTCCTTGATAATGACCTCCTGAAGATAGTTTAATCCGCCTTTCAGGGTTTCCATCCAGACAGAAGTTCTTTGTAATCGCTCTGCCGTTCTAATATAAAAAATCATAATTCGGTCAATATATTTAATCAGGATTTCATCATTTAGATCCGTGGCAAATAATTCCGCATGTCGTGGTCGCATTCCTCCATTACCAGCGACATAAAGATTCCATCCTTTTTCAGTGGCAATGACGCCGAAATCTTTGCATTGAGCTTCAGCACATTCTCTGGCGCAGCCAGAAACTGCCATTTTTACTTTATGTGGAGAACGAATTCCTCGGTAACGATTTTCAAGAAATATAGCCATGCTGGTGCTGTCCTGAACTCCGAAACGGCACCAGTTAGTACCAACACATGACTTTACAGTGCGCAGCGCTTTGCCATATGCATGACCTGTTTCAAATCCCGCATTAACGAGTCTTTTCCAGATTTGTGGTAATTGATGGACATGAGCGCCAAATAAATCAATCCGTTGTCCACCCGTGATTTTTGTATAAAGAGAAAACTCTTTGGCGATTTCTCCTATTACAATTAATTTGTCGGGAGTTATTTCACCGCCGGGAACTCGCGGGACAACCGAATAAGTGCCATCTTTCTGAATATTGGCAAGAAATGCATCATTACTGTCCTGCAGGGTGACATGGGGCGTGTCGAGTATTTGATCATTCCAGAGTGAAGCCAGAATTGATGCGACAGTTGGTTTGCATATTTCACAACCACTTCTCTGGCCGTACTTGTCCAGTAGTTCATCAAAATTTTTAATATTCTTAATTTTTATAATATCAAACAGTTCGGCTCTGGAATAACTAAAGTGGTCACATAGTTCATTGTTAATTTCAATCCCCAGTTTATTGAGTTCGCTATCCAGTATTTGTCCAACAAGCTGCACGCAACCTCCACAGCCTGTGCCTGCATTACTGACTTGTTTTAATGCACCTGCGTCATGGATGCCTTTTCCGATGCAGGAAGCTATTTCTCCTTTGGAAATATCATTGCAGGAACAAATCTGGGCAGAGTCGGGTAAATTTTCAACACCTGTAGTCGTTGAATCCGGATCTGCAGCATACGGAAACAAAAGTTGTTGTGGATATTCAGGTAATTGCATTTCGTTTAAATAGAGCTGTAGCCAGCTGCCATATTCTTCGGCACCGCCAACCAGTACTGCGCCTAGCAGAAGTTCTCCATTTTCTGAAACGACAATTTTTTTGTAGGTTTGTGCTTTGCTATCAGTAAAACTATAGCTTTTAGAGCCTTCCTGTTTACCATGAGCATCACCAATGCTGGCAACATCAATACCCAGTAATTTTAATTTGGTACTCATGTCCGCTCCGGTAAAACAGGGTAGAGTGTCCTTCTCCACTTTTTCTTCGGAAAGAGTTTTAGCACAGTGAATAGCTGCTGTTTTTGCCATTTGGTAACCAGGTGCAACAAGGCCATATATTTTGCCATTCCAGAGTGCACATTCACCGATTGAGTAGATATCTTTATCGGAAGTCTGGCAGTAATCATCGATAATAATTCCACCACGTTCACCGATAGAAATATCAGATGAACGAGCGAGTTCATCTTGCGGTCTTATTCCTGCAGAAAAAACAATAGTGTCCGTTTCCAGCTGGCTTCCGTCTGTAAACTCCATTCGATATCTATGAGCGGTTCCCTGAGTAATTTTCTTTGTATTTTTTTCTGTCAGGACGTCAACATTAATATCCTTGATTTTTTTGCGCAGTAGTTTGCCTCCTTCTTTATCCAGTTGAACGGGCATCAGCTGAGGCGCAAATTCTACTACGCTGGTCTTTAAAGATAACTGCTTCAGTGCATTAGCTGCTTCCAGTCCCAATAAGCCTCCTCCGATAACGGTGCCGCAGGATGATACTTTTGCCGAGCTTTTGATATCCTCCAGATCCTGCAGCGTTCGATAGACGTGAATGTGTTCTCCTTTTCCTCCGGGGATTGATGGGACAAATGGTGTTGAACCGGTTGCTATGACCAGTTTGTCGTAACAGACTTCAATTCCTTTTTCAGTAACAACTGTTTTCTCCGATTTATTGATGCTTATGACTTTATCATTGAGATGGAACTTGATCCCCTGTTCTTCGTATTTTTTGATGCTGGCCAAAGAGAGGTCTGTTGCACTTTCTCCTGAAAAATAGCTACTCAATTGCACTCTGTCATAGGCCAGTACAGGCTCTTCACTGAATGTTAAAATTTCGATATCACTATTTTTCTGGTCGCACAGTGTTTCGATGAACTTGTGTCCAACCATACCATTTCCGATAACGATAACACGTTTTTTATTTATTGAAGTGACCACTTTGAACCTCTGTTATTAATTTATAATTTACAGCGAGATAGCTTGTTTGTTAGCTGGAAAACAACTTTCATTCAGATACTCATCTTTACGGATATCATTTTTCTTATTTGCCTGTGACTCAAACCATTGAAGTTTCTGTCTGAGCCTGACTACTTTTCCGATGACAATAAGTGATGGTGAAGCAAGTTGATGTTGTTCAGCCTGAGTATTAAGCTCTTGTAACGTTGTTGTAATGACTGTGAACGGTGTGTGCCTTTTTCAATCAGCGTTGCAGGGGTAGATGCGGCGAGACCATGCTGGGTTAGCTGTTGAGTAATTATTGAAAGCTGAGATAAATCCATGTAGAAAATCAATGTATGGTCGAGCTGTGCAAGGTTTGCCCAGTTATGCGATAGCTCTTTTTCAGCGTGACCGGTAATAAATGTACAGCCCTGAGATTCGTTTCTCTGAGTGAGCGGAATACCGGCATATGAACTACAGCCTGAAGCAGCGGTGATTCCGGGAATAACTTCAGTTCTTATTCCTGCGCTATGCAGTGCTAACAATTCTTCACTACCTCTACCAAAAATGAAAGGATCTCCGCCTTTTAAACGACAAACGGTGTATCCTTTTTTAGCCTGACCACTATTAAATGATTGAGTTCCTGCTGTGGAATACTGTGATTGTTTTTCTTCTTGCCAACAAAAAACTTTCTTGCCTTTTCCGGAAATAACGATTTTATTTCGTCACTGACCAGGTTGTCGTACAAAATAATGTCGTATTTTTGAATGAGTCGAAGCGCTTTAACTGTCAATAATTCGGGATCGCCAGGGCCTGCGCCTACGAGAAACACCCTGCCGTATTTTGCAGGAGACTGCTTTTCAGAACATCCTGATAGAGTATTTTCTATTTTTGAAAAATTCATGATCTTCTAAAGTCAATTTTTTACTAATAATTTAAATGAGTAAATTGAATAGAGCAAAATGAATGCCATCGATGCGCTTTAGCTAATGAGTTTTTGTGATTTTCAATATAATCAACAGGTTAAGATGACTTCCCATGCAGATGAACCCTTGTTTTTTTTCTTGTTTTTAGTGGTGCTGATGCACTGAGAGGGTGCAGGAACAGGCAGCTCAAAAATAAAGTGCACGTACCTGGTGCGATTAATGATGAATATCAATCTAAACAGGTAAGGACAAATTCCTACAAGCAGAATCACTTTTTTCCTATATGTTTTTAATCCATTGTCTATTGCTAATGGAACAGAAATACCAGAATATTTCTCTTAATATCTGTTGTCGATGTTAAGTAGATACGTAAGAGGTTTTATCTGAAAGTTTTGAATTGAATAAAATAGGGAACATGATATGAGTAATTTAAAATTTTATACTTTACTGTTAGTCGCAATCTTTACACCAGATATTTCATTTTTATTTTCTGATGAACAGTCAGTTGGAACTGAGAGGC
>JADGFG010000225.1 GCA_016743995.1 Kangiellaceae bacterium
GAGACAGACATAAAGGTGGTATTACGTCAGCGATGGATATGGGGATTGGCATATTTGGTGACCCCTCCGCTGAAATTGCGATGGTCAATAAAGCCATGGCAGATGCACCTGCCCGTATTGTACTGACACCATTAATTACTGATTTTATTACCAGGAAAGTATCACCTGAAAATGCGTTAAAACAAGTTAAAAAATGGGAGAGCGAGAGCAATAGTAAGGTTATGCTTGATGGCCACTTTAAGTTAATGATGGATGGTGCTGCATTTTCTGGGCTTGGACAAATGGGCTTTCCTGGTTATATTGATGGTCATAAAGGGGTCTGGATGTCGCCGTTGGAAACAACTTATCAATATGCCAGAGTTTTCTGGAACGAAGGCTATCAATTGCATGCGCATACCAATGGAGATAAAAGTACCAGTGAATTGATAAAGCTGGTTGCACGTTTACAAAAGCAAAAAACACGGCTTGAGCACCGAACGCTATTAGAGCATTTTTTATATGCCACAGAAGACCAGATGCATCAAATGGCGGCATTAGGTATGGGCGTCTCTGCCAATCCTTATTATCAATATATTCTTGCTGATATGTACGCAGAAAACTGGCTGGGTGAAGATCGTGGTCGCAACATGTCTCCGCTGGCTGGTGTCGGTCGGTCCGGTATGCGCCTGGCGTTACATTCTGATGCGCCAATGGCACCGTTAAGCCCGCTAACTCTGGTATGGGCTGCTGTGAATCGAATAACGATTAATGGTAATCAAAATGCTAAAACACAAGCTTTAAGTGTTGAAGAGGCATTAAAAGCAGTTACAATTAACGCAGCCTGGGCGATGCGAAAAGAAAACAGCATCGGTTCGATAAGAGCAGGAAAAAAAGCAGATTTTGTTGTGCTTGAACAAGATCCTTATAAGGTTTCTAAGAAAAAAATTAAAGATATTTCTATCTGGGGAACAGTATATGAAGGAAAAGTTTATCCGGTAAAGCCGTGAGAGTAAATCGCTAGAAATATTAATAGATTGTTACAAGCAGAGTTAAACTGCTTTTTATTTCATAAAAGTAGTTTAACTCTGTTAATCACAGGCATTGACTTCAAATAGACGCTTATCCTGCAAACGTAATGCTGTCAGTTTCCCACCCCAGACACACCCCGTATCGAGAGCATGAAAATTATTAACACTGCATTGTCCCTGCAGTGATGCCCAGTGACCAAAAACTAAATCATATTCTAAAGCTTCTCGTTTGATTTCAAACCAGGGGAGTAGTTTTCCTGAGGTATTTTCGGGGGAGTCTTTATTATCGAGTTCGAGCCCACCATTACTATAACAGTAACGCATTCTTGTTAGTGCATTAGTAATAAATCTTAAGCGTTCCATACCTGTGAGTTGAGGATTCCACCGGCTGGGAAGGTTGCCATACATATGCTTAAAAAACTGTATGGCTTTTGAGGACTGAAGGCAGTCACTGACTTCTTTTGCATAGTCAGTTGTTTGTTGCAGGTTCCAGCTGGGTAACTGGCCTGCATGTACCAGTGCAAAATTAAGTGTTGAGTCATAGTGAAATAGCGGTTGTTCTTTTAACCATTGAACCAGTTTTTTCCGGTTTGGTGATATCAGTAATTCATCAAAAGTATCGTGTCGGGTTGATTTATGTTGCCCGGCTTCCACTGCCAGAAAGTGCAAATCGTGATTGCCCAGCACACAACGAAATGAGTTTTGATGACGGTAAATAAATTCTAATGTTTTTAGAGAGTCCGGGCCTCTGTTGATCAGATCTCCGGCTAACCAGATTTCATCCCGTCCGACAGAAAAATTAATTTTTTGAAGTAATGCCTGGAGGCTCTGGTAGCAGCCCTGGATATCGCCGATGGCATAAGTTGCCATAAATTATCTTCATTTAAATCAGTAATAAAGTATAAGTGTACCTGAAAGGCGTTTAAAGTACATCTCTCCTAAGGTTATCTGGAGACGAGCTGCAGTGAAGCATCTTTCTGGTTTTATTGTTTTCTGTGAACTCAGGTAAACTATTCGTTCAAAAAATGAGAATACAATTTGACAAAAATGTCATAAAGCAAGATTATCAAATAGTTAGTTAATTGAGCTGTAGCTTTGTATGTTTGGTGTAGTCGTTATTTTATTATAAGGTAGATTATTACAAATCTGGAATATTCGAAGAGAGTATGGGAAATAACATGGTTGTTAAGAGAAAAAAAGTAGCGGTTATCACTGGGGCAAGTTCAGGGTTTGGCCGAGCTGCTGCTGTAAAGCTGATGAAACATGGCTGGTATGTCATTATTCTGGCAAGACGATTGAAACGAATCGTTGCGTTGCAAAATGAATTTGGAGTTGATAATTGTTACGCGATGAGTTTTGATGTCTGTTCAGTAGAGGATATTAAATCTCTTGTTGAGTTTATTGATAAGCAATCCATCAGTGTTGATCTTTTGGTTAATAACGCTGGCCTGGCGCTGGGCCTAAATAGTGCCGATAAAGCTGATGTTAATGACTGGCAATGTATGATTGATACAAACTGTACGGGTCTGGTTAATGTGACGCGTGCTTTGTTGCCTGCGATGATTGCGGTTCAAAAAGGTCATATTATTAATATTGGTTCCATTGCGGGAACTTATGCTTACCCGGGTGGAAATACTTATGGAGCGACTAAAGCTTTTGTTGCTCAGTTTAGTTTAAACTTGAGAGCCGATCTTGCAGGAAGCGGAATTCGAGTGACAAATATTGAGCCAGGTCTTGCTGAAACAGAATTTTCTCTTGTACGTTTTCATGGTGATGAAAAAAAAGCAAAAAGTGTTTACGAGGATGTGCAGCCACTAACAGCCGAGGATGTGGCCGAAACTATTTTCTGGTGCGCCAGTTTACCCTCGCATGTTAATGTGAATCGACTGGAACTTATGCCAACTTGTCAGGCGTTTTCACCCTTGTCAGTAACAAAATCGTCAACGACTGAACCCTTGTAACGGGGTTGAATTTTCATGTTAAATATATTCAGACATACTGAGATTCAAAATGTTTTTAATAACAGGGCACTGGCTTTTACGCTGCTATGTGGCCTGGCAGGTTTTGTCGTCAATTTATTTCCTGCACGTCTGTTTGGCGATTTGTCATTATTTTTTGGACCGACATTCAGTATTCTGGTAGCGCTCAGTATTGGGCCCGGTGCTGGGGTCATTGCTGCCATCATTAGTTCAGTCGCTCTGATGTTTTGTGTTAATAGTTTTTATGAAGTTCTGATATTTATTCCAGAAGCTTATATTGTTGGTTGGTTATACCGTAAAGAATGGAATGAACTGTTGGCTGTTGCTGTTTACTGGCTTTCATTTGGTGTACCTTTTGTTTTTCTTTCAATTTTTATGTTGAGTGACCCGGAACTGGCGTTGGATCAGGTGGGAAAATATCTGATGAACAGTTTTTTATATACGCTGGTTGCCTCAGCGTTGTTGTGGGGATTTTCTGTTCCCAGATGGTTGAACCTGGACTTTTATCGAACTTACACCTTAAGAACACAAATATTTACCATTTTGATGGTTTCTATGACTATTCCTGTCGCGACGGTTTCAGTTTATGATACCAAAAAACGTCAGCAATCACTTTTGCAACGGGTGCATGTTGAGTTGAAGCATAATAGTCGATTAATAGCAGAGCGGATGCAGATCTATTTAGATAAAAGTAAGTTGCTACTTGAAAAGCAGGCTGAACTTTATGGTTTTCAGTCTATTGAAAAAATGTATTCTTCGGAATACCTTATTGAGTATCAGCAGGAAAACAAGTTATTTGATAGTGTTCAGTTGTTGACTCCTGATGGAAAAGTGATTGCGACGACTTTAGATATTCCTGATAGTATGAGTAAAGTACCATTTACTCCGCCTGTGGTTATTGATACGGTTAATAATAGTGTAGCGGCTAAAAGCCTGCTTTCTGTGGATCAGGCTTATATTGGTAGTGGTCATTCTGCAGTGCCATTAATAATGCTGAGCGCGCCAGTTGTCTCACAGTCAGACGGTAAACCTGCTGCTATTCTCAAAGCGACCCTTAATCTTGCATTACTGCAAAGCATTACTCGGTTACAGCAAAATTCTGAGTTTAAACAGCAAGTATTAATTGCAGATAAAAATAATAGAGTCCTTTTTCTGGGAGGACTACTTAATCTTAACCGAATGCAAACGGTTAACTGGCATAACACACCTTCCGATGCCTATCATGGTTTTTTTAATACTCAGGTCATTGCTCAACCGGTTATTTTTGAATCGGAGCTATTACCTGCTGGCTGGACAATAAAGAGCTACTATCTTATTGATGACTTTAATGCGGATTCTCGGCGTCGTTATCGAAATCTTGCGTTGGTCCTGGCTGCGATTATTCTTGTTGTGGGGTGTCTGGCTGCCTTTCTTTCTTATCAGATTAATGGTCCGATAAGCTGGTTGCTTAGAAGAACCCTGAACCTGAATGTTTCTGCTGAACAGGTAAAACCTGCTGAGATTTCTCCGTTTGTACCGGCAGAGCTAATTACATTGATGAGAGCCCATGAGTCGGCGGAGCGTCGCTTGAAAATCGCTTTTGAAACAGAGCGATTGCATCAGCAAAAAAGAGCTCGTGCTGAAAAAGCTAATGAGGCAAAATCAGATTTTCTGTCTGCAATGAGTCATGAACTAAGAACACCGCTTAATGCTATTTCAGGATTTAGTCAGTTGCTAAAAATTGAAGAGACAATGCCTGAGAGTTCAAAATCAATGGCTAATGAAATCTATGTGGCTTCTCAATACTTGATTTTATTAATAAATGACATTCTTGATATGTCAAAAATTGAATCAGGTAAATTGGAGATTAATGCTGAAATTGTATCAGTTACTCAGATTATTCAAGAGTCTGTTCCACTATTACATAATCTGGCGCAGGTTAATGGTATTGAAATAGAGCACGAAATTGATAAGACGTTAAACGTTATTGCTGACTCGTTGAAGTTGAAGCAGGTGATCATTAACCTGGTCAGTAATGGAATTAAATATAACCGTAAAAAGGGCAAGGTTAAGATTTCATTTTTTAAACAAAATAATAGTTTGTGCTGTATTCGGGTGACTGATACCGGACACGGTATTAGCCCCTCAAGAGTCAATGAAATTTTTGAACCCTTTAATCGCCTGACGAACGAAAAATCTAAAATTGAGGGACATGGTATCGGCCTGGTTGTCACCCGAAAATTGGTTGAATTGATGGGCGGAAAGATTGAAGTTGCAAGTAAAGTTGGAGAAGGAACCTGTTTTGCAGTCTGTTTTCCATTAGTTGAGAACACAGAAAGTGTGTACAACGAGAACAGTATTATGAAAAAAACGCTTCCCAGCTTTGAACTCAAGCCATGTCGTATTCTTTATGTTGAAGATAATCAACTCAATGCGATGGTGATGAAGAAAGCCATGGAGTGTTTTCCTCAGATTGACTATATTCGGGTTGAAAATGGAAAAGAGGGTATTCGTTGTTTACGGGAAGGACTTTTTGATTTTGTTTTCCTGGATATTACACTGCCAGATATTGATGGTTATGAGATTTTAACAACAATGCAGCGTGAGTTGACGGATAAGTATCAGCACGTTTTTGCAGTCAGTGCCAACGCTATGTCCGATGATATCGTCAAGGGGAGAGCGGCCGGTTTTAATGAGTATGTCACTAAACCGATCCGCTTTGAGCTTTTATTTAATCTGGTCAGACAATATCAATCCTGATTACCCGGAGCCTGGCTTAAAGCTGCTTTTTGAATTTCAATGATTTCACCAATGCCCTGCTGTGCCAGCAGCATCATTTCAGTCAGTTCTTCCTGATTGAAACTACCATCTTCTGCGGTGCCCTGAAGTTCGATAATTCCTTTGTCTTCATTCATCACAATATTCATATCGGTTTCTGCTTTTGAGTCTTCGGCATAGTCCAGATCAAGTACCGGTGAGCCCTGATAGATTCCAACAGAAATAGCTGCAATCAGGTGTTTTATTGGATTAGTCGATAATCTTTTTTTACGGATCAGGTGGTTCACCGCATCTGCGACCGCAACACTGGCACCAATAATTGATGCGGTTCGAGTACCACCGTCTGCCTGAAGTACATCACAATCCACGATAATGGTGTTGTCGCCAAGTAATCCTAAATCGACTCCAGCTCTGAGGGAGCGTCCTATCAGACGTTGTATTTCCTGGGTTCTTCCCGTTTGCTTGCCACGAGCAGCTTCGCGGTTATTTCGCGTATGGGTGGCTCTGGGTAGCATGCCATATTCAGCAGTTAGCCATCCCTGATTTTTACCTTTAAGAAATCGAGGTACGCCTGTTTCAACCGAAGCGGTACATAGTACTCTGGTTTCACCAACCTCGATTAACACAGAACCTTCTGCATGATTGGTAAAGCTTCTGGTTATCTGAATTGGACGAAGCTGGTTGCTGGTTCTTCCACTGGGACGCATTGCGACACTCTCGTAAGTTTAATTAATGTGGTGTAATTTTAACTAAAACAGGCAAGATTTAATATGATTTATCGAAATTATTAAGCTTGCAGGTTACAATTTGTATTAATTGTTAATCTGAGTAAACTTTAAAGGCTTAATATGATTAGAAGCATGACAGCTTTTGCCCGTCAACCCGTTGAAAAAAGCTGGGGAAATGGGGCATGGGAAATTCGTTCAGTAAATAGCCGTTTTTTAGAAACTAACTTCAGGC
>JADGFG010000226.1 GCA_016743995.1 Kangiellaceae bacterium
CTTGAAGGCGGGGAAGACGAAAAAGCTTCCGAAGAGCCGGAGTTGTTAAAAAATACAAAAGTAGAGGGTAAGGTTTCTGATAGTCATATTTCTGATAATCCTATTTCTGATAATCATAGTTTTGATAATAATGCTCAGAGCTCTACTGCGGCAGATAACGTTGAGAATGCTAATACTGAAACCAATACCAATAAAGATGAAACTGCGACAAAGCAATCGAAAGAGACAAAAGAAAAGGCTAAAGAAATGAAAGAAGAAGCAGCTAAAACTGAGAGTATTTGATATCAATAGTTTAAAAGGTTTTATCTAAAAAATATTTAATGTAAACAGGCTTAATATTGTTAATGTCTTGTAACTGTTTTTATTGCGAGGCTTATTTCAGATTTTCATTCAGGAACGGGTAATATGTCAAAAGTAATAACAATAATAATTTCATGTGGACTTGCTTTAATGCTTGCTTGTGGAGGCAGCAAAAAAGCAATGTTAACTCAAACTGAAATTGAGACAGCTCAAAAAAATGGAAATTTATCTGTTTTGTATAAGCAAATGACTGAAACAATTGAGCAGAGTCGCGGAAGTACTCGCGAGGAAGCCATAACGTTGAGAGCTCAAATTTCTCAATTGCTGATTGATGATAAACTAAAGCAGGTTGATAGTGTTCTTGAGACACAAAAGTCAAAACCTGATTCGGTTTCGCGTGTATCTCTTTTAGCATTACAGCAATCAGTCAGTGAAATGCAATCCTGGTCAGCAACTGAGCATACTCGAGCAACTAGTCGAGTCAATAACGCGTTAAATGATGTCAATCGTTCCATTAAAGCGTTGGTGAAAGAATCTGAAACGAAATCTTATTCGGCAGCGCAAAAAATTGACAAGTTAAAGCAGGCAGCCAGACTGGCCGGTGATGGACAGGCCGAAAGTAAACGGTATATGACAGAATATGAAAAACTGCGTTCACAGTTAATCAGACTGGGTAATGATGCTCTGGCTAAACGCTCTTATGTTGAAGCAATGAAATATTCAGAAGATGGTTTAATCATTGAACCAGAAAGCATTCAGTTTAGTTCTATGTTATCTCAGGCGAGTACGGGACTCTTTGAGAATGAATTCAGACAGGCGATAGAAAATGGTCAACCGGATGAGGCTTATCAATTATTATTGAAAGTTGCCGATAAACCTGTGTTTAAACAGCTCCGTAAATCGATGTATAAAAGCATTTATGTTTTGGCTAATTATTTTGCAAGTAGCGCACAGAAACACTATAAAAAGGGTGATTTTTATAGTGCGTATGAAGACTTTAGCAAGGGGCGAAATGTACAGACTCAATTAGGTGTCCAGCAGGGATTTATTCAGGAAAAGCGTTATCTTGATCAATTAATGTTAAAAGCGATAAAAACGAAAAAAGCTGAAGGACAAAAGTTAGCATTGTTGCGTGTTATTCAAGAATTTGATCAGAATTACCCCAAGCTTGAAAATCAGCTGGTCCGGTCTACTTCGATTGTTAGCAACAGAGCAAAAACTAAACTATCGATTACTGATTTTAAAGAAATCACTTTTCAGAGTAGTGTGATTTCATCGATCGGTCGACGTATTGCAAGCAAGCTTGAGAAAATACTTTTATCATCGTCAGGCAAAGATGTACTTATGGTGACTAAAGTTGAGAAAGTATCGCCGGTGAGCTACGAAGGTTTATCCCTTATTATTGATGGTGAAATACTGCAGGCCGCAGTTGAAAGTTCATCGAACAGAGGAAAGCGTTTAAAAACGGTTCAAACAGGTGTTGAACGTATTGAGACTGAAGCTTATAAAGAATGGGCGGAAAGTAAAAAAGGAGAAGCACCTGCACAATATCATGAAACTCCCATTAATGAACAAGTAGAGCTAACGGTTGTGCACACTCAAAAACAGGCTGTGGCAGAAGTCGCTTTTCGGGTTATTGATCCTCGTGATGGTTCAATTCTATTAACGGATCATTTTGTCAAGGAAAGCCAGTTTACCGGTGAGTCAATTAATGAATTGGAAAAAGGAATGTACCATCAACCCTATGTGCCAGCCAAGTTGCCTTCTGATATTAAGGCGATGGACAAGCTTGCCACTGAACTCGCAGATAAGCTGGGTGATAAAATAGGAAATTACTTAAAGAGTACTGAGCTGGTTTTTTATCAGAAATATAAGCAGGCTGTAACTCAAAAGCAAAAGCAGCCTGCCATTGAATTACTTGCTAATGCTCTGGTGATTGGAGAGGCAAAAGGAGAGGATAAAGAGACTAAAGTCTGGTATAAAGAACTAAAGTTGATGGTATTGAAATAGTTATATTTATATTTACCCCCCCTGAACCCTGCATTTCCAAGGCGCTTGGGCATAGCTGTCAAGCGTCTCTGGGTAACATGTTTTTTATACAGTTAATTAGTTTTAACGTTTTTTGACTGGTTGTCGATTTTTCATGACTATTGGTTTTTAAATTGTTGATTGCCCAGTTGATATGTTCAACGACCATGTCATTAGCAACATTTTTTTTGCTTTCTAAGGCGAAAATTTTATCTTGATGAAAGTTGCTGTTACCAATGGCAACAGCAAGATTTCTAAGCCAGCTCTGGTAGCCAATTCTCCGTATTGGGTTACCTTGTAATTTTTCACTAAATTCTTCTTCGCTCCATTGCCATAATGCCAACAGTGAAATATTATCCAGTTTCTCTCTCGGTTGAAAATCAGCATCTTGTGTTATCTGGGAGAAACGATTCCAGGGACAAGCGAGTTGACAGTCGTCACATCCATAAATTCGGTTGCCCAGCTTTTTTCTTAATGCTACAGGAATAGCCTGCTTGTTTTCAATTGTTAAATAGGAGATACATCGAGTGGCGTCGACCAGGTTTGGCGCAATTATGGCTTGAGTAGGGCAGAGCTTGATACAGGCGTTACAACTGCCACATTGATTTTCAACGGGAGTGTCTATTGCCAGCGGTACATTGATGAATATTTCGCTCAGAAAAAACCATGAACCTGCATCCTGATTAATGACCAGGGTGTGTTTACCTTTCCAGCCGATACCTGACTTTTCTGCGAAGCTACTTTCGAGTACAGGCGCGCTATCGACAAAAACTCTAAAATCGATTTGTTCGTCTTGTTTAAAATGTTCAACGAGCTGAGTGCATAAACGACTCAGTTTCTTTCGAATGAGTTTATGGTAATCTCTGCCCAGCGCATAACGAGAAATATTCGCCAGGTTATTATCTGATAGTGGAGTACAAAACTGAGCGTCTCTGGGTAAATAGTTATAGCGCAACGAAATGACTCGACAAGTGCCCGGATGAAGTTGATCCGGATACTGGCGTAAATTCTGATTACGTTCCAGGTAAGACATCTCTCCGTGACGAGCGTTTGTAATCCAGCTCTGGTACTTTTCAAAATAACCCGATGTTTCTGTGTTGCTGACTCGAGTATCTTGAAAGCCTGCTTCAGCTGCCTGTTTTTGAATAAAGGACTTAATTTCAATCAGTTTGTTTTTTGATAATTCCATGAAATGACTACACAAAAATCTGTAATTAAAATTATGATATAAAATCAGTTGTTACTCTAGTAGAAATTTGGAATTTCTGACTGTATTTTGAACGAAAAGGAAAGAAACCGGAAATTGTGTGGAAATAGCTTGAGTCTTCATTCACATTCAGTTAGATTAGCGCCTGAAAGACTTGCGCCATTAGCTCAGCTGGATAGAGCATCAGGCTTCGAACCTGAGGGTCGGGCGTTCGAATCGCTCATGGCGCGCCATATATACGCGGCTTACAGGCATTCTCTGTAAGCCGCGTTTTTTGTTTTCCTAAAAATATTCCTAAAAAATTGCCTCACTTCGTGCTCTCAGTGCGCTTTATTTTGCGTAAATAGACTCTCAGGCCTTCTATAAACTGCTTCTGAGTTATTGTTGACACTAGAAATAATATTTTTAATTTATAAACAGGTTAATTTCTTATTGTAGTTTAAGATATTTCTTACAGACAATTATAATTGTATCTGTAAAATCATTTGCTCGATCAGGCTGTAGTGCAATAAAGCGCTTACATTATTTTGTGACCGTTTTTATAATCAATTTAGCTTTTCATTATTAAAATTAAAAGAGGTAATGTCATGAGTGTTTTCGAAAAAATAATAGTATCTTTTATATTGTTTTCCGGGGTTTCAAGTGCTTCCATAGCCCAGAACTGCCCAAATATTGCTGAATACGGAGCCGTGGCAAATTCTAGTGCTAATTATAAGTCTAACACAACTATTATTAACTCTTTGCTCGCCTCCAGGAAATGTGCACATATACCTGATGGAGCTTTTTTTATTGAGGTTGGGACGGGTGGTATAAAGTTGTCTTCAGGTAATACTCTTAAAGGAATCAATTCGGAGCGGTCTATGCTTGTAGCTGCTGACCGGGTTTCAGGTGCTATGGTTAGTCGCAGATCTGTGGTCAATACATTTAAAGGAATTGACACTAAAACTGGTAAGGAGCTATGGGATGCTGATTATGTTTCAGGCGTAGTAATTAAAAATATTGGCCTGCTTATGAATCATGATGTTTATAATACACAAAATTCTGAGATGATTGGTATTGATTTTACAAGTATTTCTGGAAGCCGTATTAATGATGTGTATGTAGGGAATATACCATGGGGAGCTGCAAAGACGTTGCCTGAGATTAGCAGTAATTGGAGTCAGGGTAAGAAGGATTTGGTTCAAGGTATTGGAGTTATGGTGTGTACTAGAAATTCATCAGATGGAAATTTGTATGCTGGAGGCGAAAGAAATGTCATAACCAGGGCGAGGGTTTGGGGAGCAAAAATAGGAGTTTCAATTGATGATCATGTTTATTGTTCAACTTCTAAATCTTCAGCTCATGGAACAATAGTCCGGGATAGTGATATTCAAACTGTGCAATATGGTATAGCTCAACAATCTCAGCACGCTGCAGGAATTACGCTAACAGGAAATACAATTCAAGATTTCGTATCTGCTGGTAGTAACCCCAACACACTATTGGCAGCCTATGTATTATATGGGTATGCGAGCAGGCTAATTGGTGGTTATATTGAGGGAAGGTCCACAAATCCAATTTATATTCTCTACCTGGGTGATGAATCTAAAGGAAACCATATTGAATTGGGTTACGTTTCTATGCATAGGACGATAAGTGATGACCCCAGCACTGAAGCTGATGATAAATATGTTGAAGAGTACAATAAACGAATTGGCTCCATTACTGATCATCTTCGATTGGGAGGCGTTCAAAATAAAATAATTGGTTTTGATACGGTGAATTATGGAAGTTTTCCGAAAGAATGGAAAAGTTTCTAAGCTTCAGTAGGGAGTGTATTTTTCAGCTCGCTAAGGAAGGCAAGCTGAAGTAATATTATTTTGTAGAAAGGTTCTTTTATTTCATTATTTTCTGAACAGTACGAATCAGTGTTTCAGGGTTGAACGGTTTGATTATCCAGCCTGTTGCACCCGCTTTTTTTCCTTCATCTTTTTTATTGGCTGACGATTCCGTCGTTAATAGTAAAATTGGTATGTATTTATAGGCTTGCAGTGCTCTGAGTTCTGTGATGAGTTGTACACCGTTCATATTAGGCATGTTGACATCGGTGATGATCCCGTCGTATTGCTGGGAATTGGCTTTTTCTAAAGCCTGGACACCATCTGCTGCTTCGTCGGTAGTGAACCCGGCCGACTTTAAAGTAAAAACGACCATCTGGCGCATACTGCTGGAATCATCGACGATCAGTAGTTTTGTCATCTTTTATACTCAATTTTCTGGTAAAAGGTATTTATTCTTTTAATAATAAGCATAGAACAAGCTTGTTAAATTGTTATAAAATTTGTTTTAAACTTATTAAGTTCTATTTTTGGGCTCTTGAATTGAGGTTATTGTGTTAATTAATTATCTGGAATTGTCAGAGCAGGCGTTAAACGGGATTGTAGAGCAGTATATTTTGACGCAATTATCTGATGTTGAGATTCAGATACCCCTGATTGAATGGCGTGAACAGGTATTGCAACAGGTTAAAAGGCAAGAATTGCTGGTGGAGTATAGCGAAGCTAATGATTCAGTTTATTTGATCTGTGCTGATAGCATAGTTCGTTGATTTATCAGGAACTGGACTAAAAGGGCCATTTTTCAGGGAGCTAATGCCGGCTTGATATCAAGATGGTTAATTAACAGAGTTACATCGGGTTTATCTTGTTCTACTCGCGCAATTTTTACCGGGATATAGTCATGCTGCGGGCTTAACCAGACTGAAAAGCGACTATCATCACCTGATGTTCGGTCCAGGCGAACAGTCTCCAGAACACCAAGGTGAGTCGACAGCTTTTCATTTTCAGACTTAGTATAGTGGTAAACCTTACGTCTGCCTTTATAGCTCACCAGATATTTAAATTCATCTTGCTGCATGATTAGATCGGATCTTATTTTTAGCAGATGATTCATTCGGTCAAACAGATATTCTTCGAGAGGCAGTTGCCATTTCTTTTTACCCTTATGCCCGGTTTCCTGCCTGGTTTTCCAGTCATAATTTTGCTCAATGACCTTTTCCTTTTTAAAGGTAATTTTAGTCC
>JADGFG010000010.1 GCA_016743995.1 Kangiellaceae bacterium
GCTTAGTGCTTAGTGCTTAGTGCTTAGTGCTTAGTGCTTAGTGCTTAGTGCTTAAAATGACGCATACCCGTAAAGACCATTGCCATTCCATGTTCATCAGCAGCATCAATCACTTCCTGATCGCGCATAGAGCCGCCCGGCTGAATAATGGCGCTAATTCGAGCGTCAGCCGCTGCATCAATGCCATCACGGAATGGGAAAAAGGCATCAGATGCCATCACAGAACCTTCAACCACAAGACCTTCATCTGCCGCTTTAATACCTGCAATTTTTGCACTATACACCCGACTCATCTGACCGGCACCAACACCTACCGTCTGCTCGTTTCTGGCATAAACAATAGCGTTTGACTTAACGCTTTTGGCAACCTTCCAGCAAAACAGTAAATCTTTAATCTGTTGCTCCGATGGTTTAACTTTACTGACCACTTTTAAATCTTCTTCAGTAATCATGCCGAGGTCACGATCCTGAACCAGTAACCCGCCATTCACTTTCTTATAATCAAATGCCGACTCAGGAGCCTGCCACTGTCCACAGGCCAGTAGTCGCACATTGGCTTTAGCGGAAATCACGGTAGCGGCTCTCTGAGTGACACTTGGTGCAATAATCACTTCTACAAACTGACGGTCAACAATCGCTTTTGCGGTTTCATGATCAAGCTCTCGGTTAAACGCAATAATGCCGCCAAAAGCAGAGGTTGGATCAGTTTTAAAAGCGTTATCATAAGCCTGAAGAATGTTGCTGCTAACTGCAACGCCACAAGGATTCGCATGTTTAACAATGACACAGGCTGGCTCATCAAACTGTTTTACACATTCCAGCGCAGCGTCAGTATCAGCCACATTGTTGAAAGAAAGCGCTTTACCCTGAATTTGTTTAGCGGTGGCAACAGAAGCTTCGCTGGCATTAGTATCAACATAAAATGCTGCTGACTGATGAGGATTTTCACCATAACGCATAGTTTGTTGCTTTTGAAATTGAACACTATAACTTTGTGGATAGGTTTCTGCCTGTTGCTGATTTTCCAGACGAGCCCCCAGATAATTCGAAATAGCGGCATCATACTTTGCGGTATGAGCAAAAGTTTTCCATGCCAGCTGATAACGCAATGCATAATCAGTTCCCTGATTATTGCTCAGCTGCTCACTAATTTGCTGGTAATCTTCCGGGTCAACAACAACCACAACATCATTATGGTTTTTTGCTGCAGCACGAAGCATGGTAGGTCCACCAATATCAATATTTTCAATCGCATCAGTTAACGAACAGTTTTCGTTAGCCACAGTCGCTTCAAACGGATACAGGTTAACCGCAATTAAATCGATACCCTTGATATCATGCGCTTGCATAATAGCGTCGTCAGTGCCTCTTCTGGCCAGAATGCCACCATGAATTTTGGGGTGCAGCGTTTTGATACGACCATCCATCATTTCAGGAAAACCGGTATAACTTGAAACTTCTGTCACAGGAACGTTATTTTCCATCAACAGTTTCGCAGTACCACCCGTTGATAAAATTTCAACGCCCTGCGCTACCAGAGATTGTGCAAATTCCAGCACGCCAGTTTTGTCGGATACGCTTAATAAAGCACGTTTAATCGGTCGAAGTGAATTCATCTGAATCTCTGTTAATAAAGTAAAATCAGACTGTCTGTTTTGTATAACCTGTTTTGTATGACCTGTTCGGCAACAAGGATATAAACTGACAGTATTTTAAAAGTTTATATTTTAAATAGACTATAAAAAACAAAAACGGGCATTTGCCCGCTTTGTTTTGCAAAAAAACTGATTAGTTTAATCCGTACATTTTTAATTTTTTTCGTAAAGTACCACGATTAAGTCCAAGTACCAGAGAGGCTTTAGTCTGATTTCCCTGAGTGTAAGCCATGACACTTTCCATTAAAGGCGCTTCAACTTCAGCCAATACTAAATTATAGATATCAGTTGGCTTTTCATCTTCCAGCTGTGAAAAATAATTTTTCATCGCTGTTTCAACACTTTCTCTGAGCGTATTCTGCTGTGTATTAATCTCAAATGTGCTGTTTTCTTTTTGCTCTAGTGTTTCCACATTATCTAAGTTCATGTGAGTTGTGCCTTTTCGTGTTTTCTTTGATTAAAATACTCAGCTAAAACACTTAATTGTTTTTCAGCTGATTGAATTTGATTAAAACTTTTTTTAAAACTGCCATTTTTATCCACAGAAACGAGATACCACGCAACATGTTTTCGAGCAATTCTCACACCTTGTATTTCTCCATAAAAATCATGCAGGGCAACAAGATGCTTTCTCAAAATACGTGCTATTTCTGCAAGTGAAACTTCGGGCAGTAATTCCCCTGATTTCAGATAATGCAAAATCTCTCGAAAAACCCAGGGTCGCCCCTGAGCGGCTCTGCCAATCATAAGACCGTCAGCATTGGTATAAGCTAATACCTGTTTCGCCTTTTGCGGCGTAATAATATCACCATTTGCGATAACAGGTATAGAGACAGCCTGTTTAACCAATTTTATCGTATCGTATTCAGCGTCACCCAGATATTTACATTCACGAGTACGACCATGTACCGCTAATGACTGAATACCCGATTTTTCTGCAAGCCTGGCTATTTGAATCGCATTTTTATTTGCAGGATCCCAACCAGTCCTGATTTTTAATGTTACCGGTACATCGACAGCATCCACAACAGCATTCAGAATATCCTCAACTAATCCAGGGTCTTTCAGCAAAGCAGAGCCTGCAGCTTTTTTGCAGACTTTTTTTGCCGGGCATCCCATATTAATATCAATAACCTGTGCACCATTGGCAACGTTATATTGAGCCGCATTTGCCAGCATTTCTACATCACCACCAGCAATCTGAACAACTCTTAAACCCGGTTCGTCATCATGACGCAGTCTTAAAATACTCTTTCTTGAATGTCGTAGTGACGGATCGGCCGAAACCATCTCTCCGACTACCACACCAGCCCCCATCGATTTACATAATTGACGAAATGGCAAATCTGTCACTCCGGCCATCGGAGCCAGAAACAGATTATTATCCAGTTTATAGGGACCAATCTTCATCAAATAACCAATAATCCTGAAAAAGCCAGAACAACCAGACAACTCAACAATAGCTTGTCTGAAGCAGAATAATTTCCTGATCTGGCCTGAAATTTGATGCTGGTCAAGAAAGCAGCAGATTTTACACGCTTTAGATTAACTTGAAAATGAGTAGTACCCAAAAATTTAAATATTTTTAATAGGTTTTTCTTATTAGATAAAGCAGTTATTCTTTTTTTGTTTATAAATCAATCAAATAGCAAATATTCCTAACTATTCTTAATAATTAAATTAATAAATTTCTTTTTAATCATTACTTAAATACAAACTCAAACCCCAATGCATCAGGGTGTGGCAACTCAGTTGTAAAGGCAATATGGACCTCTGCACCAGCAGGCATCAACTGATTTTGTTTATCTGGAAAATAGTCTTCTACCAGAAACTGCTTTTCTGCCACTTTTTCTGCTAATGAATTGCTAAACTTTATTACAATAACAGGATACGGCTGATCAAAACTCGCTTCGTTAGTGAGCAACACCTTTATATCCAGCTGATTGTCCTTCAGTTCAGAGGGAGTCACAATACGTTGTCGTAATTTAATACTGGTAACATCTCGCCGCGGCTTTATATCACAGGGTAAAAACTGACATAATGATTGAGTCACCCCACCCCAGGTCGAATCATAGGCCAGCGTCTGGCGATTACTCCAGAAGTTATAACCCACATAACCGAGAAGAATAACAACCAACATGACAATCATCAGGCTACGCAGACTGGTCTTCTTTTTCTCAACGCGCTTTTCAAATTCATCCAGCGGATCAGGATCTACCCCGCTATCTTGAATTTGCTCGGTTAAATTACCCGATAAAAAATCAATTTCATCTTCAGAAGGCTCACCATTTAGAAGAAAATCACTTTCTGCAGGCTCTTCTTCCTGAGCTTCTTCCAGAAGACCGTCTTCTTCCAGAAAACCGTCTTCTTCCAGAAAGTCCTCCTCTTCCAGAAAGTCCTCTTCGTCCAGAATCTCCTGACTCAGAACTTGCTCATCCATGATTGGTTCTTGCGTAAAATGCGCTTCCTTAGCATTCTCAATTTTTTCATCGACCTTTTTAGCGGGCACAGTTGAATTTTTTTCAGTTTCTACTTCTCGTTTTGTCTCTTTGCTATTTTCTTCCGTGAAATCAACTTCTTTTTCCATTAAATCAACGGTTTCATCGGAGTCCAGTCGGTCAATAGCTAACTCAAAATTTTCAACTTCATCTTCAACGGCTTGCGTTGAAATGCCCAGCTCATCATCTTCTGGTGTATCAAAGTCAAATTCTGAGTTTTCCAACGGTTCTTCGCGATTGTTGGCAGAATCAGACTTTTCAGTTATTGATTGTTCGATATCCGGGATATTGATATCAAGTTTGCTGATGTCAGGCTCATCAATTTCAGGCTCATCGATTTCAAGCTCATCGATTTCAAAGCTGTCAACCTCAGAATGATCTTGCATGGCACTTTTAATTGCCGGAGCTTCAACGGCAGGTTGAGAGTCTTGTATTTTATGTGACGGCGTGGGGGAAGACGGTACGGGGGCAGAGTTAACCTCACTCTCTATCGAAGCAGTACTTTCTTGTGGCAATTTAATCTCAGTTTGTTGGACTTTCTCTGGCTGAGTTATTGCCTTCGGTTGAAGTAAATAATCAGTCGCCTGGAATACAGCCAGACAAGCTCCACACCTTACTTTACCGTGCGCCATTGACAGCATTTTGCTGCTAACTTTAAATGCCGTTTCACATTGCGGACAACGGGTATATTGAGTATTTTCTTCCACAAAATTATCCTGATAATTATTATTTTTCTACAGCTCAGTTTTAACTGCTCAGATTTTAGCTAATCAATTTTATTCAAAGGCAGCATCACTCTGGTGTCAGTCATTTAAAGTTTTACCCCACTCAAGCGACACCACTCTTCCTGATAAACAGGCTGGTCCATATCAAACCATTCCAGATAAGACTCTCGAATAGTTTCTGCCTGGGTGTCCAACAACCCAGATAGAGCAAGTTTAGCATGAGAATGACAAAGAGCGGAAATTTGCCCGGCCAGTTCCCGTAACGGCCCAGCAAGAATATTGGCCACCAGTACATCAACTTTAATATCTTGTAAAATATCAGGTAAACCAACGCTCAAACGCTCATCCATCACCTGATTACGCGCTGCATTATCTTTTGTCGCAATAACAGCCTGAGGATCAATATCCACCGCATAGACTCGAGATGCTCCCAGCTTTAGTGCAGCAATTGCCAGGATGCCTGATCCACAACCAAAATCAATCAGGGTTTTGCCTGTCAGATCCAGAGAGTCAAGCCATTGCAGGCATAAAGACGTTGTCGGATGGGTGCCCGTACCAAAAGCGAGACCAGGGTCTAACATGACATTAACAGCTGTTGTATCGGGAACAGGTTTCCAGCTGGGACAGACCCAGAGACGCTCGCCAAATTTCATCGGCTCAAAACGGTCCATCCATTCTCTTTCCCAGTCTTTGTCTTCCAGCAACTCAAAATTTTCCTGCTGAGTGTGACTGGAAAGTGAATTTTGATGCCAT
This sequence comes from Kangiellaceae bacterium, assembly GCA_016743995.1. Lineage (GTDB taxonomy): Bacteria > Pseudomonadota > Gammaproteobacteria > Enterobacterales > Kangiellaceae > Aliikangiella. The sequence goes on from JADGFG010000010.1 coordinate 5,632, forward strand.
TGCTTTAATACTGAAGCAGTCTCAACCTCAGCATCAAATAACACCATCATCTGAATATTTTGCCATAAAGGCGTTTCACCGGGCGCGGGCTCTAAAATAGGAACATCTTCCGCGTCCATTAAAGTAACAGACAAAGCACCGATTTCCATCAATGCATCACCGACCAAATCAGCAAATTGTTCTGTTGTAACTAAACGCAGTTGTAACCAGGGCATAACACTTAAACCAGCCAGTAAATTTTCGCTAGTTTAACGCTTTTAAAAGAATAAAGACATAGACCCAGTTAACCTGAGTCTCATGCGGAAAAAATAATTAGCGGTATTTGTTAAGAAGAATTAAAACTAATTTTCTAAATACTGTCAGGTATTCCAAAACGGTAAGGGTCATCTTGATTGATAACAACTTCAGCCTGCAGGTTAACAAAAGCCTGGCCACTGATATTGGGAATAATCATCTCATCAACCAGACTGACACTACCTTCAAAAACACTGCCGATGATACTTTGCTGACGCCATTTCTGGCCCGGCTTTAACTCATTATCTGAATACAGGCAGGCCAGCTTGGCTGAAGTGCCAGTACCACAAGGTGAACGATCATAAGCACTGCCCGGACATAAAACAAAATTCCTGCTATCAGCAATGTTGCTATCCGATGGCTCTCCAAATAATTCAATATGATCAATTAACTGACCATTTTTGCCAGTAATCTGACTGGCTTCGAGGGCATCACGAACACGGCAGGTATAATCAACCAGCGTATCAGTATTATCTGAGGATAACTTTTGTCCATGATTTTTAATCAAAAAGAACCAGTTACCACCCCAGGCAATATCACCGCTGACTTTACCGATGCCATCGACTTCAACTTCAACGGCTTTTGCCAATCGATAACTGGGGACATTATCCAGGCTGACTTCACTGGCCGATTTTAAATTCACTTCAACCGGCCCAACCGGGGTTTCAAAAGTATGCACACCAATGTCAATTTTACCCATGTGATAAAGCGTGACCGCAAGACCAATTGTGCCATGACCACACATGCCGAGATAACCAACATTATTAAAGAAAATAACACCCGCAGCATTTGCCGGGTCAACCGGCTCACAATACAGCGCACCAACCATAACCTCTGAACCACGAGGCTCATTAACCAACGCAGTTCGAAAATGATCGAAATCATCACGAAAAATAGCCAGTCGCTCTGCCATGGTGCCATTTCCCAGGTCAGGTCCACCGGCTACAATCGTTCGCGTAGGCTCTCCACCGGTATGAGAATCAATTATCGTTAACTGGTTTTGTGTCATTATCGTTAATAAATCCTGAGTGCTTGTTATTAAATATCAGTTATTAAATAAAATGCCGTTTTGTATCACACAAAACGGCATTATCCAGCAGGCGAAGCTAGCTAAAATTAAAGCTATTTAGCAACATCAGCCTGTGTCCATTGACCATCAATCTGACGCCAGATATTTCCATCAGGATTTTTATCAGCCAGTACTTCTGGTAAACGATGAGGACGAACCGCATCAAAGCATTTAAGCGCAGCAAATCGTTTTACCGCACACGGCATACCGACAGCAGTAAACCCTGGATGACCCGAAGATGGAAAAGGTCCACCATGATTCATCGCAGCTGAAACAGCAACACCAGTCGGCATTTTGTCATTAATCATGCGGCCCACTTTCTGACGTAATGCAGGTTCAATCAGGTCATAGTCTTTATCATCAGAACCACTTTCAGAGGAATAGATACAACCCGTTAAATTGCCTTCGAACAATCCAATCAACTCAACCGTCTGCGTCGTAGACTCTGCTCTGACAATTAACGAGGCATTACCAAACATTTCTCTTTGAAAGGTTTCGCTATTGCTGATAAATGAACTGGCAGAAACTGACATTAAAGTATTGGCATGACAAAAACGTGCAGAATCTTCGCTTGTCTGTTCAGTTAACATTGTAGCGCCATTTGAAACCAGCTCACTGGCTGTTGCTGCAATGTGCTCCGCAGATTGTGGAGAAAGCAAACTACCTACAGGTCCGCTGTTAAAACGTGCCGCAATATCGCTAACGAGCGCATCACCCGCTTCACCAGTCGGTACAATTAACAAACCCGGTTTAGTACATAACTGGCCTGCAGCCATCGTACAACTACCAGCAAATTCTTCAGCTATTGCAGCGGCTCTATCGTTAATTGCGCCTTCTAATACAACCACAGGGTTAACGCTGGATAATTCAAGATAAATTAGCTTACCCGCTTCTTCTGCTGCTTTTTTAAGTGCCAGACCCGCAGGTCTTGAACCGGTAAAACCAGTAGCAGCAATACGAGAATCGCTGACTAGTTTAAGTCCAGACTCATTTGACATGGCATAGATTAACTGGATGGCAGCTGCCGGTAATCCCGCTTCATCAGCTGCCAGTTTTGCCTGTTCAGCAAAAATTCTGGTGGTGCCCGGATGTGATGGATGCGCTTTGGCAATTACGGGGTTACCTGCAGCAATAGCCGCAGCAAAATCGCCACCTGAAATACTGCCAAATGCAAAAGGAAAATTATTTGGTCCAAATACAGCAACCGGTCCAATCGCCTGTAGCATTGAACGAATATTACTCTGACTATCAATGGTTGGGGTTGTCCAGCTGGCTTCACGAGCTGCTGTTGCCGCCTGCCGAAGCTGAGAAACAGTTCGTGGAATTTCAACGTCTGCCAGTCGTGGCGTTTTTGCCAGACCCGTTTCAAGATTAGCCATATCCACTAAAACCTGACTATTGGCCTCTATTCTGGCTGCATATTTTTCAATAAAATCGGCTATCACTTCTCGTGATAATGACTGCATACTGACAAAAGCTTCTACGGCTGCTGTTAAAGCAGCATCACAATCCTGCCAGCTGGAAACCGGATAAGCATCAGCCAGTTTTTCTCCGCTAGTCGGGTTAAAAGCTTGAAAACTTCCTTCGGCGTTAGCATCACGCCATTCACCAGCAACTAGAACTTTATTTAACGCCTGAGCATTTTCTTGTGTCATCTCAAAACTCTCAAAATTAATTTAGGGTGAGTATTCAGCAATACTACAGCTGTCCGGGGTGCTTCAACTACTGTATTAATTAACCATTCATATTAGCAATCTTTTGATTATTAACAATCTGATATCGCGGTCATTCAGGTATTATTTAAGACCACAAAATGGTTCAGCCGTTAATAGATTGGGGCATCCAGAAACAAAACAAGTGCTGTATCGTTCAAATGCCGTTGCTGAATTTCTATTTGAAGCGAAGGGTTAGCTAACTGTCTGTAAATTCAGCTAATCCATTCTTAAAAACTGAAGAATTCACAAGCAATGAAGACTCCAGTCCTTAATGAATATTCGTTAAACGGACCATCAGTTAAAACAGATCGTCAGTTAAAACGAATATCAGTTAAACAATTACAGCTGTGGTCTGGACTCAACCGCTTCTCTGAAGATACGTTCAACATATTCACGCTCAGTACCTTTTAAAGGCATTCTTGGAGCACGAACTCTTTCAGAACCACGACCAGCCATTTGTTCAGTTAGCTTAATGCACTGAACCAGTGTCGGGATTGTGTCCAGACGTAACAGTGGCAGGAACCAGCGCCAGATTTTAGTGGCTTCTTCATAACGCCCTTCAGCAGCAAGGTTAAAAATAGCAACTGACTCTTTTGGAAATACGTTAGTTAACCCAGAAATCCAACCCGTAGCACCTAACATCAGACTTTCCAGAGCAATATCATCAACGCCACCAAAGACGACAAAACGATCACCAAATTCACGGTATAATTCTGAAATTCGACGCGTGTCTTCTGTAGCTTCTTTAACAGAAACAATATTATCTTCTTCAGCAAGAGTCTTCATGCCTTCAATAGAAACATCAACCCCATAAGTGACCGGATTGTTATAAATCATGATTGGAAGCCCTGTATTTCTGGCTACCTGCTGGTAATGATGAATCGCTTCATCTTCAGTAGAACGATAAACCATTCCAGGCAATACCATCAGGCCATCAATTCCAATTTCTTCTGCATCTTTAGCATATTGAACAGCAAGTGCTGTCGTTGTTTCAGCAACGCCAGAAATAACAGGTACACGTCCATCAACCGCTTTAACCGCATTGCTCATTACGGCACGCTTTTCTTCAGCAGATAATGAACAGTTTTCACCAACCGTTCCACAAACAATAATACCGTGAACGCCATCTTTGATAAGCTGGTCAACCATATTAGCGTTGCTATCATGATCGATAGAATAATCTTCATTAAACTGTGTAGTAACAGCGGGATAGACCCCTTTCCAATTCACTTGCATTTTTTCTAACCTCTGGGTAATTTTTGTTTGTTAAACTGCTAGCAATGATACTGTCAGAAAACTGGCAGTATCAGATGCCAGACACAATACCATGTTATTGTGTACAATAAAACACAATATTGCTATAGTCGAACTAATTTTATAGTCGCTCCGGTAAAAATCAATTAATATAGCGACTTCAGATTGACGCTGAGAACAGCTTCATCTTATTGATTTATTTAATACTTACTCTTATACATTGACAAGCTGATGCCAGATATTGCCTGTCGGCGAATAGTCCAGCTTGTCTGATACGACTTAACTTTACTCAACTTGAAGGTGGCATATGACCATTGGTGTAGGCGGTTCCAGCCCAGAAGCAGCACTCGCTGAATTATCTGATATGACAGCGGGCATAAAGCCCATTCAACTGGACGAATTTAAGCAAAGAGTCGAAAAAGCCCAGTCAATCATGCGGCAACAAAATATTGCTGCCACTTATGTCAATGCAGGGACCAGCCTGTATTATTTTACCGGCACGCGTTGGTATGCCAGTGAGCGAATGGTGGGCGCCATCATTCCCGCTGAAGGTGACGTTGAATATATCGCACCTTTTTTCGAAATAGATACCATGAAAGGTTTTATGCAATTAAAGGGAAAGGTCAATGGCTGGCATGAAGACGAATCCCCCTATCAATTGATGATTAACCTGCTAAAAGACAAAAATATTCCCGAAGGCAAAATTGCTATCGATGAGTCTGCCGCATTTTTCATTTATGATGGGCTCAGGCAGGTTTCAGACCAATATGAATTCGTCAACGCTAAACCAGTAACTGCTGGCTGCCGAATGCAAAAATCAGCCACTGAACTCGCTTTATTGCAACGCGCCAAAGAAATGACACTGGAAGTTCACAAAGCTGCGGCCAAAATTCTAAAACCCGGCATTTCCACTCAGGAAGTCACTGGTTTTATTAATAAGGCACATCAGAAAGTTGGCGCAGCAGGATCTTCATTCTGTATCGTATTATTTGGCGTTGATACTTCATTTCCTCATGGCGTTAAAACCCCAAAAATTCTCGAACAAGACGATATTGTGTTAATTGACACTGGCTGTCTGCTTGAAGGATACAACTCTGATATCACACGCACCTATGTTTACGGTGACGCAACCTCTAAACAGAGAGAAATGTGGCAAATAGAAAAGCAGGCACAAGCCGAAGCCTTCGCCAGAGCTGAAATAAATACGCCTTGCGGTGACGTTGATAGTGCGGCAAGAAACTATCTGGAGTCTCAGGGACTGGGCCCTGCGTATCAGGTTCCAGGTCTACCGCACCGAACCGGCCACGGCATTGGTCTTGATATTCATGAATGGCCTTACCTGGTTAAAAATGATCGAACCCCTCTGGCACCTGGCATGTGCTTTAGTAATGAACCGATGCTGGTAATACCGGGAGAGTTTGGCGTACGACTCGAAGATCACTTTTACATGACCGCCGAAGGTCCAAAATGGTTTACCGAGCCATCTCACTCAATAGACGACCCTTTTGGGTATCAGGCCTGACACCTTCAGGCCCCAGCTTAACCTGGCTGACATTTCATCAGCCAGATAAAATAATTAAGTAAAAGCAGGAGTATCAGTTGTGACGCAATCCATCCCTGATGTCGCAGTTATCGGTGCAGGTATTATCGGTACCAGCATTGCGGAACGTTTACAACACGAAGGTAAACAGGTTTTACTGATAGATAGAACACAGCCTGGAGAAGGTTGCTCTAAGGGTAACGCCGGACACTTTGCCACTGACATCATTCTACCGCTGGCCAACTTTAAAACCTTGTTAACTGTACCTAAACTGTTAATGGATCCGACAGGGCCATTAACTTTACGCTGGTCGTATTTTCCAAAGCTGCTGCCCTGGTTAACACGCTTTACCTGGGCAGCAATGCCTCATAAAGCCAGCCATACTATTGAAGCGTTAAAAGTGCTTAACAGGCCCTCCATTGACAAGTTTAAGTCTCTGTTAAAACGGACCAGTCTGGAAGCTCTGATGACTCAAAAAGGTGCACTAACGGTCTATCAGACAGAAGCCGCCGCTAAAAAAAACAAGCAACATGCTATTTTTGTACGTCAACATGGTGTTAACGTTAATGAGCTTAATGGTGATGAAATTAGAGAAATGGAACCCTCACTCAACAGCTCCATTATCGGTGGTTTATATTATCCAGATACCGCACACTCAATCGAACCTTATCATCTGGTAACAGGCCTGGCCGATTGTTTTAAACAGAATGGCGGACAGTTTGCCCAGCAGGAAGTTATTTCCATCGATTTGTCAGATAAATCCTGTGTTCAGCTGAAAACGGAACAAGGAGTTGTAAAAGCGAAAGAAGTCATCCTGGCTTGTGGTGCATGGTCAAAAAAACTGGCCAGCGGTGTTGGACATAATGTTCCACTGGAAACGGAAAGAGGTTATCACCTGATGTTACCGGCTCCTGAGGCCAACCTGACTCGTCCTGTCAGTTCATTTGAGCGCTCATTTGTCATGACGCCCATGCAGGAAGGCTTACGTCTTGCAGGCACTGTAGAGCTGGCCGGACTGGACGCTCCTGAAGACTACGCTCGATCAACAGCATTATTCAATCATGCCAGTTCACTCATTGATAAACTGAGTGATGAAAATGCGACGAAATGGATGGGACATAGACCTTCATTACCAGATTCTTTACCTGTTATTGATCGATCTTCAATTGATCGCAGAATGTTATTTGCTTTTGGTCACCAACACCTTGGACTCACTCAGGCAGCCATGACTGCCGACTTAATGGCAGACCTTATTCTGTGTAAACAACAGAGTGTTGATATAAAACCTTATAGTATCGAGCGTTTCTGATATCCGTTTTTCTTACGCCAGATGTGTCTGACAAAGGTATTTCTGGCGCTAGCGGCTTCTAGCGAAAGGTGTTTCTGGTAAAGAGTGTTTCTGGTAAAGAGTATTTCTAATAAAGGGCATCTCTAATAAAGGCTCTTTCTGACATCCGGTATTTTTTGAAACAAGTTTTAGTTCTGATTTTTTAATTTAACCAGACGTAAAACATTCTGTTTCTGATCTCTGATGTGTTTGATTAATGACTTTTCTGCCTGCTCCCAGTCTTTAGCAAGCAAGTTTTCCAGTATTTCCCGGTGCTCGCAGGCCATTTCTGTTTTAACCGCTTCGCCAAGCGCGGCATAATCAAAAATGGCTGCAAAAAAAGCATTATTCCGTTTAAAAAATTCCTGAATATACAGGTTATCACAACGATTCACCCAGTAATCATGCAGGTTATTATCAATTTCAGCCAGGCTGGTAGTCTGATTTCCTGTATTGCCTTCTAACAGGTTAATTAAATCAGCTTCTACCAGATAAGGGCGCGCTAATTCCAGCGCTTTAACTTCAAGAATTTCACGGACTTCCAGATAATCAAACATATCTTTTTCTCGAAAATGTCTGACTTTCCATCCACAACGAGGAACATGCTCTAAAAGCCCTGCGCCAGCAAGCCGAGAAAAAACCTGGCGAATAATAGTACGTCCTGTAGCATATTTTTTTGCGGTCGCTTCTTCTCGCAAATAAGTTGAGTGATTTTCCAGGCAGAGTTGAATAATATCATTAGCCACCTCTTCATCCAGAAGGGAGCTTTCTTTTAACGGTTTTTTAAACTCTCGAATATCAGATGGTTTAAGTGCAACCCCTGTGATGTTGACTCTTTCAAGACGACCATTAGGTTTTCGAACGATGGTTTTCTCTTCAATGAGTTCTTCAATAACCTGACGAACCGGTGTCAGACTGACAGAATAAAACTCTGCAATACCGCCAAGCGTTAAACGAAAAGGCAAGTCAGAAAATGTACTGATCTGATATTCTAAATCTTGTTTGATAGTATCGGTAACTTTTAATCCCATATTGCCTTTATCCTTCCCGGTTACAATAATTATTATTTTTGTTTATTCAAGGTGCACTGTCAACAGGCACTATTGACGTTTTATTCTGAGATTAGCTGAACTCCGTCAAACTACCTGCAAAAGCAACGTGGCTAACCGAACTACAAAACGAACTACAAAACGAACTGTTTTTATATCAGATAAACGATCAATCAGGCAAATAACCAGCTTGCATCGCTAAAGCATCAATGTACAATTGAACACAATATCACATTATCGAGTCTTATTATGCAACAAAATCATTCTAATAGAATTGACCGTCTGAGATCAAAACTCTCTGGTTCAGCATTTGACGCAATCTTGATCAATGGTGTAGAAAACTGCCGATATCTAAGCGGTTTTGCTAACAGTGATGCCAATGTTGCTTTTCTGGTTATTACTCAGAATCAATTGGTTCTGATTACTGATTATCGCTATTCGCAGCAAGCCAATAAAGAATGCCCACTATTTGAAATCATCGAACGTGATCGCCAGAACGTTACGCTTGGCCAACAGATAAATCAGGTATTGAACGATATTCAGGTAAAAAAAATGGCTTTTGAGCGCGACCACCTGGGTTTTGGTATGGCCGAAGATATTATTTCTGAAATCACAGAAACACAGACACAAGGCGTATCTGGCTGGATTGAAGGCCTTAGAATGATCAGAGATGAGTCAGAAATTGCCTGTAGTAAAGCGGCGGCAAAAATCAGCGACGCGGCTTTTGAACAGTTTGCTTCATTCCTGAAACCAGGTATGACGGAAAGAGATGCTAGCCTGGAGCTGGAATATCAAATGCAGAAAATGGGTTCTGAAGGACTTTCTTTTGCAACCATTTTTCTGGCCGGCTCAAGAACATCCTTACCACACGGTATGCCGTCGGAAAAAACCCTGGATCCTGGCGAACTGGTGACCCTCGATTTTGGTGCTGTTGTTCAAGGTTACCGCTCTGATATGACCCGCGCCTTTGTCGTCGGAGAGCCTGATAAAAAACAGCTAGCTGTTTATGAAACCGTTAAACAGGCACAGCAGGTTGGCGTTGATAGTGTAAGAGCTGGCATACCAGGCAGTGACCCCCATGTCAAAACTAAAAAAATTCTTGATGCGAGTCCTTACGCTGAATTTCAGGGAGAAGGACTGGGTCATGGTGTTGGTTTAAGTTTACATGAGCAACCTTTTCTTGGTGAAAACTGTCGTATTACGTTGGAAGAAAAAATGGTCATTACCATTGAGCCTGGTATTTACATTCCTGGCTGGGGTGGTGTCAGAATAGAAGATGATGTGCTCGTTACCAAAGAGGGTTGTGAAGTACTGACTCACGCTACACGTGACTTGATAGTTATCAGTTAGCAAAACAATCAATTCCTACGGACTAATCAGGCAAGTTTCTGCCCGGAAACTTGCCTGATTCAATAATCCATAACAAAAACAGAATTTAAACATTCTAAATAAAAGTGCGCCACGCTATGACATCAGAACTAATGACATCAGAATCAATGACACCAGAACCACTACAGCTCAAAAAACATGAAGAGAAGCGCATTAAAAATGGCCATCTCTGGGTCTACAGTAATGAGATAGACACTCAAGCAACGCCGTTAAAGAATTTTAGCGCAGGCCAGACTGTTTTAATTCAATCAAGTCACGGAAAACCGCTTGGCATTGGTTACGTTAACCCCAATAATTTATTATGTGCTCGCCTCGTAAATCGTGACTACAAAAAACCAATCGACAGTTCGTTTTTTGTGCACCGCTTCAATATTGCACTATCACTAAGACAACGTCTTTTTAAAAAACCATTTTACCGACTGATATATGGAGAAAGTGATGGGCTTCCAGGTTTAATCGTTGACCGCTTTGATCAGCATCTGGTCGTACAAATAACCACCGCAGGCATGGAATTGCAAAAGCAGAACATTGTCGCCGCACTGGAAAAAGTATTTAAGCCACAATCCATATTACTCAGAAATGATTGCAATGCTAGAAAGGCTGAATCCTTACCCGGTAATATTGAACAAGCGTCTGGTTTAACGCCTGACAAAATACAGATAGAAGAAAACAATACTCAATTTTTTATTTCGCCTCACACAGGACAGAAAACAGGCTGGTTTTATGATCACCGCTCTGGAAGAAAACAAATTGCTAATTATGTTCAGGACAAAAAAGTACTCGATGTATTCAGCTATATAGGCGCTTTTGGTATTCAAATGGCCAATGCTGGAGCATCTGATGTCTGGTCAATTGATATCTCCGCCAAAGCACTGGATGAACAGGTTGAAAATGCAAAGTTGAATAATGTCGGTGATAAACTCACCTGTATAGAAGGCGATGCATTTGGCGCTTTAACAGAGTTAAAACAACAAAATGAAAAGTTTGATGTCATTGTTGTTGATCCCCCCGCGTTTATTAAAAAGAAGAAAGATCATAAAGCAGGCCTGAAAGCTTATCGTAAAATCAACGAAGCCGCGATGAGACTGCTCAATAAAGATGGAATACTGCTATCAGCTTCTTGCTCAATGCACTTGAAAACCAGTGAATTAGAAGATTGTCTGAGGGCAGGAAGTCGTCATCTAGATAAAACATTGCAAATTATTGAGCAATGCCATCAGGGGCAAGATCACCCAATACACCCGGCCATTCCTGAAACTCGATATATCAAAGGCTTTATCAGTCGGGTCTTATCTGCCTGATGCCTGCCTGAACTCATAAGTGTTGATAAGGCCCGTTAACCAGCCTTATCAACACTCGAATGAATAGTTAGAATGTTCCGAAAAGAAAACAAATGAAAGTAGAAGTTACCTCGTAAAATCAGCCACTGAAAATCGCTTTAAACAAAAAGAAAAAGACCATTGATAAAAATGCACCTGCTGGCAAGGTGACAACCCAGGAGACCACTATTTTTTTCAATATTCCCAGGTTTAATGCCGCTATGCCTCTCGCCATTCCAACCCCTAGCACTGCACCAACCAGCGTATGAGTCGTTGAAATAGGTAAGCCTGTGCCAGAAGCAATAACAACCGTTGTTGCAGCGGCCAGCTCCGCAGCAAAGCCACGACTGGGTGTAAGTTCCGTTATTTTCTTACCAACAGTGGCCATCACGCGTCGACCGTAAATTGCCAGTCCCGAAACAATACCAACGCCGCCTAATAGAAGGATCCATAAAGGTAATATCGATTTAGCTGCAATTTCTCCATGATTTTGTACAATTCCAACTACCGCGGCTAAAGGCCCTATCGCGTTTGCCACATCGTTCGAACCATGGGCAAAAGCCATACCACAGGCTGTTACCACCATTAACACAGCAAAAACTTTTTCAACACTGGCATATTGAAACTGTGTATCATTACTGCTTCCATTTTTCTGGCGACTGATAAAAAATTTACCCGCGAATAAAACCAGCAAACCTATACCAACAGCTATTGTAACGCCGGTGACCGCATCAAACTTAATACCAACATGCTTCAAACCTTTTAGCAGTGTCACTAGTGCAATGACAAAACCAGCCAGAAACATATAATAAGGCACATATTTTTTTGCATTTTCAAGTGGTTCAGCGGTATTTAAAATTAACTTCTGTACACTGGTAAAAATTAAAAATGCCAACGTGCCTGATAACAGTGGTGAAACCACCCAGCTGACAACAATAGACCCGACCTTTCCCCAGTTAACAATTTCAAACCCAATCCCGGCGGCAGCAAAACCGACAATTGCTCCAACAATAGAATGCGTTGTAGATACAGGCCAGCCAAAATAGGTTGCGACAATTAACCAGATACCTGCCGCCAGTAAAGAGGCCATCATACCAAAAACCAATAACTCTGGAGTACCAGCCAGCGAAGTTGAATCAATGATGCCTTTACGTATGGTTGAGGTGACTTCTCCACCTGCCAGAAAAGCACCTGCAAACTCAAAAACCATAGCAACCAGTATCGCCTGCTTAATGGTTAACGCTTTTGAGCCAACCGAGGTCCCCATCGCATTAGCAACATCATTAGCACCAATTCCAAATGCCATCAGCAAACCAAAAATGGCTGCCATGGCGATAAGTATCATGTGATATTCAGCTATCAAACTCATTTTTTACTCTCAATTATTTTCCACAACCAGACAAACTAACTTAAAATCAATTAACACTACCTGGCCAATAAAAGTTCCAGCCGAGACCCAACCTGTTGTGACAAATCAGAAAGGTCTCCCACCCACTCAATGATTTTATACATAAAAATAACATCAACGGCCGGAAGATCTTTTTCCAGACTAAAAATAATCTGCCGTACCTTAATCTGTAATAGATCGACATCATTTTCGATTTTATCAAGCTTCACTACCATCTCTTCTGTAATCAAAACTTCCTTACCTGTAAAACCTGATTCCAGTAATTCGTCTAACTGATGAATAGCTTTACCGGCCTGCACTGAAGCGTCAACACTTCGTTGTAAGAAAATACTCAGCTCTTTTTTTACAAGTTCTGGAAACTTCATTTTTCTGCCAAGAATAAGACCAGCAATATCTTTTGCCTTATTCGCAATGTTATCTTGCGATGATAATATCCAGAGTAAATCAGTCCTTTCAACCGGCATAAATAGCCCTTTGGGTAAATGAAGACGCAATTCTTTTTTTAATGCATCAGCTTCATTTTCAATCAGACAGATTTTATTTTGGGAGTTTTCAGCCTGCCCCCAATCTTCAGCCAGAACAAATTTTAAAAAACAGGTTAACTCCTGAACACACTCCAGAACAGTATCCATATGTTTCTGCATAGGTTTCAATGGCGAAATTGCGAATAAATCTAAAACATGACTCATATTCATTTTTCCCAGATCACCTGTCAGCAATCAATCAAACAGGTATTTCTATCGTTAATAATCAACAGATAAGGCGCAATGAACCTTTACTCAAGGTTATTATCGCTGATAAATGTTAAGACAGGATTAAGAAATAAAATAGTTACCCAAACACCCTGGAAATGCAGGGAATTTGGGTATATTTACTTAACTTGTGTACAATCAGAGAACGATTAACAGAAATCAGCAAGCGCTGATGGAGACATCATCGGTATAGTCACAATGAAAGTTGAGCCCGCACCAGGCTGACTTTTAACCGCAACAGAACCTCCGTGTTGTTCTGCAATGTTTTTTACAATGGAAAGACCCAGGCCGGTCCCACCCAGTTCGCGAGAGCGAGCTTTGTCAACACGATAAAACCGTTCAAAAACTCGTTGTTGAAATACTGGACTGATTCCGATACCGGTATCTTCTACGATAAGTCTGGCAAAACTTTCCTCAACATTTAATATTATCTTAATACTGCCTGCCACTGGCGTGTATTTGATAGCATTATCAACCAGGTTATCTATTAGCTGACGAATTGCCTGCATATCACCTTCAATGAAAACGGAGTCACTGGTTAGAGAAATTGACATTTTCTGTTTTTTCTCAGTACAACTTGACTGACAACCTGAAACAGAGCGCTTTACAACTTCTTTTAGATCGAAAGCTTGAAAATGTTGTCTGGCCGGATCAGATTCTAACCTCGAAATAGTCATCAAATCAGTCACCAGAGATGAAAGGCGTAAACTCTGTGCATGAATTTTCTGGATAAACTGCTGCCTGATCTCTGCTTCCATTGCTTCATCATCAAGAATCGTTTCTGTCAGACCGCGTATCGCCGTAATCGGAGTTTTCAATTCATGAGAAGCATTGGCTACAAAGTCTCTTCTTATTCGCTCCAGGTGATCAAGTTCAGAAATATCATGCAATACGATAACTGCACCCGGAGATTCCTTGTCATCCTGGCTAAGTGCTGCAACATAAATATCAACAATGCGCTCATCTTCTTGCGATGAACAACGCATCTGAGTGTTAACAACACCTTTCTTTTGCTGTACCTGCTGCAAAGCAAGAATAATCTCCTTAACCGGCACTTCTTCCTGAATGGGTCTGTTAATACAATCAGTCATTGACAACTTTAATAAATCAACAGCCGCCTGATTAACGTGAATAATCTTCTGATTCTGATCAACTCCGATAACACCTTCTACCATACCGGTAAAAATAGTTGCCAGACGATTTCTGTCAGTTGTAATTTCTGCCATTCGTTGAGAAGCATTAATTGCCATTCGATTAAGCGCTTCTGCCAGTTTTCCCAGTTCATCCTGCCGTTTCACACTGATCCGTTCATGATAATTTCCCTGAGTAATGGTTTCTGCATATTCAGTCATGCGACTTAAAGGCTCTGAAAATTTTCTGGCGAAATAAAATCCCAACAATAGTGCAATAAAAGTGGCAATAGCCGCTCCGTACAATACAAACAGACGCAATTCCGTCAGCTTATTTTCTACCAGGCTTAATGGTAAAGAAACTCGAACAAAACCAATAACGATCTGATTATTCTGTTTTAATTGAAGTGCGCGGTAAACCATCTGTCTATTAAGCGTCTGACTAAAGCGAACAATCATAGAGGACCCATTGGCTCTCGCTTCTATAATTTCAGGACGTAAATTATGATTGTCCATTTTAGTCGGTATTTGCTGGGAATCAGCAATAACCGCTCCATCGTCGTTAATAACGGTAAACCGACTTTGTGTTTCCAGCCCAAGACGAGTCACCGTTGCCTGAAGAGACTGAACCTGAGTCATTGTTTGTGGTAATTTCCATGAAATTTGAACCAGCTCAGCAAGCAGTTCTGCTCTAACACTCAACGACTGCTCAATGTCTCTGGTAGCACTATCGGTTACCATTCGACTTACCAACATTCCAACTATCAGGGTGGAAATTAAAACAATGGCCACATAACCAGTATATAACCGCCAGAATAACTGAGACAAAAATACAGGCCTGGAAATTTTCATCATCATTTTTTATTGCACGCCTTAACTGATGTCACTAAACCGATAACCAACACCACGGATAGTTTCAATAAATGACCGATCTCCTTCTGTTTTTTTACGGATCGCTCTGATGTGAACATCAATATTACGGTCAACAATCGCAGCATCATTACCAAAGGCATAATCAAGCAGCTGTTCACGTGAAAAAACTCGTCCAGGCTGGCTGGCCAGATAATAAAACAAACGAAACTCCGTAGCCGTCAGACTCACTTCGACTGCATCGATTTCAACTTTATGTTTATCCGCATCAATCAACAGTCCATTTAATACGATTTGTTTTTTATTAAAATCCGTTTTGGTATACTTTTCACGCCGAATAACCGCTTTTACTCTTGCTACCAGCTCTTTGGGACTAAAAGGTTTAGCAACATAATCATCAGCACCAATCTCAAGACCAGAAACAATATCACTCTCTTCACCTTTCGCGGTGACCATAATAATGGGAATGACCTGAGTCTGCTCGTCAGCCTTTAATTGACGGCAAATATCCAGCCCGTCCATTCCGGGCAGCATCAGGTCCAGCAACACCAGATCGGGCTTTTTCTGCCTGATTAATGCCAGCCCTTCCTCACCATCCAACGAGGCAAAAACCTCAAAGCCTTCTCGCTTCAGGTTGTAACTAAGCACCTCAAGAATATCAGGCTCATCTTCAACAACAACAATCTGCTTATTGGCTACCATTTCTCGAAGTTGCCCCGCTGAATAAAAAATTTAGCATATCATGGGATTATAAAGAATCGATTAAGATAAAAGCAGGTAATCCATATTTCCCTGATAACTCGGTAGTAAGCCACGAACACCAGGGTTCCCACACTAAATTATAGCGTTATTTCAAAGCAAGCAACGGACACCTGCCCCGGCCAACCTTAGAAAGATCACAGAAACGGCAAAGCAAAGGCAAAATTGCGTTATTCATTGCATTCTTAACCGTTGATCGGTATGATCCGCCATCCATTAAATAATGTATGGTTTTCGACTGGATGTTTACATCAGTAAAATGAAGCACAGCTTCATAATACTGGTTACTGCTCAGCTCGATTGGCGATACATGTAAAGTCGAGAAATCTGATGAAAGCTGAAATACATCCAAATTATGAGCAAATTACTGCAACTTGTAGCTGCGGTAACAAAGTTGAAGTTGGTTCAACCAAATGTAAAGACATCTCACTGGATGTTTGTTCTTCCTGTCACCCGTTCTATACAGGAAAACAGAAAATGGTTGATACCGGTGGTCGTGTTGATAAATTCCGTAAACGTTTTGCGGCACGTTCACTTAAGAAGTAAACTATTGCTTCTAAAAGTTTTAAAAAAGGTGCTATCAGGCGCCTTTTTTATTACCTCAATTTTATTGCATCCCACATTATCACAAGCGTTTTCGCAAAAATTCATACCAGCAACAAAACAGCAATCAGTACAACCTCTCCCCACCTTACCCTCAATCTGCCCTTCCCTGTCTGAGTTTCCTGACTCAAAAATCCATTCTTCTCAGGTAAAATGGATACCAGACGGCGATACAATTCATACCACCGACGGACATAAAATCAGGCTGTTACATATTAATACGCCAGAAATACGTAAAAAGCACCGTAAAGCGGGTAAAAACCATAAAAAACCGAACTCCTCAAATCAGTACTATGCTCAAACGGCCCAAAAATATTTACAACAACTTGTTGGAAAGAGCGGCAGAATATACTGGGTAAGTGATATCAGACGAAAAGATAAATACGGTAGAGAGTTGGCTTTTATCTTCAACCAACAAGGAAGCTTAATCAACGCCAAACTGATTCAGGCAGGCCTGGCTGAAAGATTGATTATATTACCCAACCAGAAGTACTGGCAGTGTATCGTCAGGCTTGAGCGACAGGCCAGAAAAGCACAACGTATGCTCTGGTCTACTGGTAACAATCGACCTCTACCCACCAATAAAGTGAAAGCTAACCAGGGATTTCAACGTGTAACAGGCAAAATCACCGCCATAAAAAATACTCGTCATAACCAATGGCTGATACTGGATAATCAGCTCTGGCTTGGTATCCCGAATAAAAATAAAAAGTCCTTTAAAAACAGACCGCTGAATTTTAAAGTTAATGAAACGATCATCGTCAAAGGTTACGTTTATTATTCTCACAAAAAGCGACGTATGAAACTCTATCACCCTTCAATGTTAATCCAGCATCGACCTGCTAACGGTCACTAATCTCAACTGGAAAACAGCTCAACTTGAAAATAGTCTCAACTGGAAAATAAAAAAGGCGTTCCAGAACAGGAACGCCTTTGAACCGACTAACAATAAACCTTAAAAAGAACTACGACGATACTCTCGATACTCTGGCAACCAGAAGTTCTTATCGACAGCCTTTTCCAGCACTTCCTGATCAACAATGGGGGCAACACCTTCTTTCATAGCCTGCATCCCCACTTTTACTGCAATATAGCGACTCACTTCTCTGATTTCACATAAATCAGGTAAAAGCTGCTGATTTTTTCCTGTCACCAGGGGAGAGCACTCAGCGAGGGCTTCACTCGACACCATAAACATTTCTTCTGTCACACGTGTAGCACCGCTGGCAATAACGCCCAATCCCAGACCAGGGAATATATAACTGTTATTACATTGCGCTACAGGATAAGACTGACCGTTATATTCTACCGGTTCAAATGGACTACCCGTTGCAACAATCGCATTTCCTTCAGTCCACTCAATGACATCTGAAGGCAGAGCTTCCACTTTGGAGGTTGGGTTAGACAAAGGCAAGATGATAGGCGTTTTGCAGTTTGCATAAGTCTGCTTAACAACGGCTTCACTAATCAGACCCGCAACCCCGGATACCCCAACAAGGATAGTTGGCTTAGTCTCTTTCACCAGATCCAGTAAACTGATAGAACCGTCAGTTCCCCAACCTTCAATCTCCTGGGCGGACTTAACGAACTTTTTCTGGAAATCACGGATACTTGCCGATTTCTCTGTTAATAACCCTTTACTGTTAGTCAGGTAAATCTGACTGACGGCTTGCGCTTCAGACAATCCATCTTTACGCATATGAGCAACAATTTGCTCTGCAATACCACAACCCGCCGAACCCGCACCGACAAAAACAACCCGATGGTCTTTTAATTGAGTATTCTGCGCATGACAGGCCGCCAGTAGTGTTCCCACGGTAACCGCTGCGGTTCCCTGTATATCATCATTAAAACAACACAGTTTATCCTGATACTTTTTCAATAAGGGTGTTGCGTTCCCCTGAGCAAAATCTTCGAATTGAATCAGAGCGTCTGGCCAACGTTGGTGAGCCGCCTGAATAAATTGATCAACAAATTCAAAATAATCATCACCGGAAATTCGTTTACTCCGCCAGCCCATATAAAGCGGATCATCCAGAAGCTCCTGATTATTTGTTCCAGCATCTAGCACCACAGGCAGGGTATAAGCCGGACTAATTCCACCACAGGCTGAATACAGCGCTAATTTACCGATAGGGATCCCCATGCCACCAATGCCCTGGTCACCCAGACCTAAAATTCGCTCACTGTCGGTAACCACAATGACTTTAACATTCTGCTTTGTCGCATTCTGTAAAGTATCATCAATTCTATCTCTATTATGGTAGGTAATGAATAACCCACGCTTTCGACGATAGATCTGAGAAAATTTCTGACAGGCCAGCCCTACTGTCGGGGTATAAATGATAGGCATCATTTCTTCAAGATGATCAGTAATAAGGCGAAAATAAAGTGTTTCATTGGTATCTTGAATATTACGCAAATAAATATGCTTATCCAGATCATCACTAAATTGAGAGTACTGTTGATAGGCGCGCTGTGACTGCTCTTCGATAGTTTCAATGGTTGCAGGCAACAAACCTTCCAGGTTAAAAGCACGCTTTTCTTCCGCTGAAAAAGCATTACCTTTGTTCAGTAACGGCGTTTCTAAAAGTATGGGACCTGCATAACGAATATAAAGAGGGCGTTTATTTTGAGATGGCTGTGTCATATATGGGATCTTATAATGAAAGAAGGCTAGCTGCCGGTACAAAATTCAACTTCAAGGCGATATAAAAGAGAATAGTCTAAAGAATCGCCAATCACAAAGTGAAAGTCTCCAAGTCAGATAAATTATAAAACGAATTCAATAGAGAGACTATTCATTATTAGTTATATAAGCTGAAACTAAGTCAGGTATTACCACTGACACTGCGGGAAATAAAAAACAGACATCTGGATAATAATCAACCTGAACGGGCAATAGTTTAACAAGTAAAATTTTATCGTTCAAGCCCACTTCAGATCACAGCTTGAGTATTCTGATTGGTTCAAGCAAAATGAGCAGACATTTCTCTTTAATATTTCCAGATAACACTCAGTGGAACAATCAGACAAACCGATCCAGATTATTGCCGTCGCGATTACAGTCCCGTTAAGACGTCTGTTTGAATATCGAATGCCAGCGGCTTACCCAATCTCGCCAGAACCCGGCATGAGAGTGAGTGTACCCTTTGGAAAATCAACAAAAATTGGTTTTATTGATGCTGTTATTAACAAGACAGATACGAACACCACAAGAACAGACACGACAGAAACTCAACCAGAAATAGAGTTGTCGCAGCTAAAAGAAATTAACAGTATCCTTGACGAAACACCACTGATTAACCCTTCACTGATAAATCTCTACCGATGGATGCACCAGTATTATCATGCACCCTGTGGCGAAATATGGCAAACCATGTTGCCAACGGCACTGATAAAAGGAAAAGCCGAAAAATATACTCGTAGTAGTCGCTGGATCATTACTCAGGAAGGCATTGTCGCACTTGAGTCAGATAAAATTGCCAAATCTGCAGTCAAACAAAGACTAATTCTGGAGCAGTTAATCAAAACATCAGAAGGGATCCAGCATGATCAGATTTCGGATTATGATATAGCTTATAGTCGCCTCAAAACACTGGCAGGAAAAAAATGGATTGCCCGTGAGTACACTCAACAATCTTCTATCGACGTAGAATCTATCTGTAATCTGCCCAGTTCGATACAACTCAACCAACAACAACAACAGGCAATCCATGCTGTAGAATTATCGCTAAAACAATACCAGACCTTCCTTTTATTTGGAGTCACCGCATCTGGCAAAACAGAAGTTTACCTCAGACTAATTCAAAAGGTACTGGAACAGCAAAACCAGGCGCTTGTACTGGTTCCTGAAATTGGACTGACACCGCAAACACTAAAGCGATTTCAACAACGATTTAATACTGAAATAGTATTGTTACACTCGGGAATGTCCGAACAACAGCGGTTACAAAGCTGGCTTAAGGCAAAAAATGGAGAAGCACAGATTATTATTGGTACCCGATCGGCATTATTTGTACCGCTTAAACGACCAGGAATTATCATTATTGACGAAGAACATGACCAGTCATTTCGTCAACAGCAAGGGTTTCGATATTCTGCCAGAGATGTCGCGATGGTTAGAGCGAACATAGAAAAAATTCCCGTGTTACTCGGCAGCGCTTCGCCTTCACTGGAATCTCTGATGAATGTCAGCAAGCAGAAAATTATTCGCCTCGACCTTACAGAAAAAGCACAAACAAGTGCATCACTCGATTACCATATTATTGATCTGAAGAACCAGCCCGTAAATCAAGGACTCTCAATCCCACTGATATCAGCTATCAAAAAACACCTGAAGCAACAAGGACAGATATTATTATTTCTTAACCGGCGTGGTTATGCTCCGGTTTTGCTTTGTCATCAATGCGGCTGGAGCAGTCATTGTCAACGCTGTGACATTCACTTTACTTATCATCACAACAACCACTATCTGCAATGCCATCATTGCGGGTCAAATCGGCGCGCTCCTGAACAATGTCCTCAATGTCAATGTAAGGAAATGATCCCTGTAGGCCTGGGCACAGAGCGTTTACAGGAAACGGTTCAACAGCTATTTCCCGATGCGCGTATTGCTCGAATAGACAGAGATACTACCCGACGAAAATCAGCCATGCAGGATTTTGTAACTTCAGTCCATGCCGGACAGCTCGATATTCTTATAGGTACTCAGATGCTGGCTAAAGGCCACCATTTTCCCGATGTAACGTTGGTAGGACTGGTCGACATGGATGGCGCGTTATACAGTGCCGATTTTCGAGCACCAGAATATGCCGCTCAGCTCATTACCCAGGTATCAGGTCGAGCGGGTCGCGCAGACAGAAAAGGTGAAGTATTGATCCAGACTCATCATGCCGATCATCCCATGCTACACCAGATCATTCATTCGGGTTATGCCGACTTCGCGCAATATGCACTGGAAGAGCGAGTTGAAACAGAACTCCCCCCCAGCTTTTTTTCTGCAGTATTTCAGGCTGAATCTCCACAATTGCCTCATGTAAAGCAATTTCTGACCGAAGTCAGACAACTACTCGATCGATATAGTGATTTAAAAGTGTCACTAATGGGTCCAGCTCCCGCAGTGTATGTTAAAAAAGCGGGGAAATTTCGTTATCAGCTCTTTTTACAGACAGCAAGCAGAAATGAGCTTCATCAATTACTAAAACTGACACTGGTTGATATTGAAAAACTCAAAAGTGCCAACCGAGTTCGCTGGCGCCTGGAAATGGACCCTGTAGGAGACAGTTAATTTAAGTTATTAACTGCGCTGATATTCTGATATTCTGATATTCTGATATTCTGCTACTCTGAAGCAGAATGAAGCGCTTCATCTGCTGCAGATTCAAGGTGAAAATTAACTTTCATACAAATGATAAATTGTTTCGATCTCTTCAATTGAAGTGGTTGTCACTTCTAAATCTTTTAATATGCCATTCTCAATACCATAAATTACGCCATGAACAGCCAGATCATGCCCCTCCATCCAGGCTTTCTGTACAATAGAAGTATGACAGATATTTCGTACCTGCTCTTTAACGTTTAATTCACACAACCTGTCCAACTTATCTGACTCTGAACCAGCTTGCTCGATAGACGGGTGATGCTTGTGACAAATATCTTTAATAGCTCTCAACCAGTTATCAACAATTCCATGCTCCTTATTTTCAAGAGCCGCCTTAACACCGCCACAACCATAATGACCACATAAAATAATATCATTCACTTTCAGCACATTAACCGCATACTCTAGTACAGATAACACACTGAGATCGGAATGGTTCACCAGGTTGGCTATATTTCGATGAACAAACACTTCACCAGGCTGACGCCCCATTATGGTATTGGCAGGTACGCGACTATCAGAACAACCAATCCAGAGATAATCTGGGTTCTGCTGTCTCGCCAGCGAATCAAATACGCCAGGATTCGTTTGTTCAAAATCTTCAGCCCACGCCTGATTACGCTCAAGCAGCTCTTTTATTCTGTTACTCATTCTGGCACAACCTTTAGAATCAAAAAAAAATCACTTATTGATTAAGTTTAACAAAACAATCAGCGTAGCGACAAATTCCATCGTATTATTATTATAATAATAAAATATCTTTAGCTGCGTCAGATCAAGAAAAACCAGGATAGAGTTTTTAGTTTTTCACACATTGGGGATAACGGGTCACACAATAAAAAAGGGCGACTAATGTCGCCCTTTGGTGTCGCTTGTTTTTCATCCAGAAAAATATCTGCTCCCTGCATAGTCCTTTAAATTCCCTGTTCTGGTTCATCCCGAACCGTGAGTCCTTTTCTTCCTGCCTTTTCCGTCAGGCTTAAGTTAAGAATAGCGGACAGGATAATTTAAACAAGACAGTATCAGAGAGCTCTTTAATCATTTATTAATGGAACAACATGAAGGCTTAGTTTAATCCTATAAATATCAATAAGTTACACTTGTCGTAAAAATAACTCGTGGCAACCTTAATATTCGTAACGTCAATCACTGCCAACTTTTACAGAGATTTCTCACAAGGCCTCAGGAACATATCTGACAAGAATACCTGTTGATAATTAACAACACACTAAGCTTTTTTCTTCTCTTTAAATTCAAAAGCTAGTGATTTAACTGATCTTTTCGATACTTTAATAAGGAGATACCTGCAAATAACAACGAAAAGGCAATCAAACCAGAAAAATGACCCAGTACCTCATAAAATAGTGGCATCACTGATAAAAAAACACCTGCTATCAATAACAACCACCCCAACAAAGTAATCAGCTTTCCCATCACTTTTCATCTTCTCTTATAGAGCACGGACACGATAACCGTAATCCAGCCAGCAATAAAACAAAAGCCACCTATCGGAGTGATCATGCCAATCCATTTAAGCCCACTAAACGCCAGCCAGTAAAGCGAACCGCTAAATAACAGGATTCCAGCAACAAAACACATCGCTGAGATTTTCAACCACGTTTGCTTAAAATTTTTGAATTCTGCCAATACTGCAACAACCAGTAAAGCCAGAGCATGATACATCTGATAGTCTGTTGCTGTTTTAATCAACGAAATGGCATAAGGCGTCAAACTGTTTTTAAGGCCATGTGCGGCAAAAGCGCCAAAAACAACGGCAAATAACGCGAAAAGTGCACCGGAAACCAGCATCCAGCGAACATCCGCTTTTGTTTCCATTAACTGACCCATTATTGATTATTAATTGACTCTATAATTCTGGTGGTCGAAACGCCGTCAACAAATTGTAGTATTTCGACTTTTCCACCATTTTTAAGCACTTCACTGGCACCGGCGATATCTTCCACCTGATAATCACCACCTTTAACTAATATGTCTGGTAGAACTTCACTAATTAATCTTTGCGGAGTCTCTTCAGAAAAAGGTATTACCCAGTCCACAGAACCCAGAGCAGCCAGAACAGACATGCGTCTTTCAACAGGATTAATGGGTCGACCTTCGCCCTTTAACCGCTTGACAGAAGCATCGTCATTTACCGCCACCACAAGTCGATTTCCCAGATTTTTAGCCTGTTGAAGATAAGCGACATGTCCAGCATGCAGAATATCGAAACAACCATTGGTCATGACTATTTTTTCATCATGTGCTCTGGCTTCCTCTATTACCATTTTTAATTGCTGCTCACTCATGACACCCGTTCCAGTATCACCAGCAGTGCGAAGCTGGCGACGTATTTCATGCGCGCTGACCGTTGCCGTACCCAGCTTAACAACAACAATCCCAGCAGCAATATTTGACAGAGCAACGGCTTCTTCTATATCGGCGCCAGCAGCCAAAGCACTGGCCAATGTGCCAATCACAGTATCCCCTGCGCCGGTCACATCAAAAACCTCTCTGGCAAGTGCTGGCAAATGCAGCTCTGGTTGTCCCTGTCGCAGCAGTGTCATGCCCAGCTCACCACGAGTAATTAATAATGCCTGCCACTGATACTTTTTAAGTAATTTATTACCTTTTTCAACCAGCGTCTGCTCATCTTTGCAATGACCAGCCACCGCTTCGAACTCATGTAAATTAGGCGTAATCAGGGTAGCGCCTTTATATCTGGAAAAATCCGTTCCTTTAGGATCCACCAGAATGGGTATCTGGCGAGACTTTGCTTCCTGGATGAGAGTCTGAACTTCATCCAGAGTACCCTTGGCATAATCGGACAAAACCAGTGCACCACAATCATCAATGTGACGATTCATTCGCGCTGGCAGACCAGTGACTCCACGCCCCCCGAAATGCTCCTCAAAATCAAGCCGGATCAATTGCTGTTGACGGCTAATCACACGCAACTTGGTAATAGTCGGCACGCCTTTTACACGTTCAAAATCACACTCAACCCCGGCAGCCCCCAACCGTGTTTCTATGCTATCGGCGGCTTCATCTTCTCCGGTAATGCCAACCAGAGCAGCCTGACAACCCAGGCTGGCAATATTTAACGCCACATTACCTGCGCCACCCGCTCTTTCTTCTATTTGCCCAACGTTCACCACTTGAACCGGCGCTTCCGGGGAAATCCGTGAGCTACCACCATGCCAATAGCGATCCAGCATCAAATCGCCAATAACAAGTACTTTTGCGGTTTTAAAATCAGGTAGTGTTAGCTTCATTTTATTCACTTATTAACCAGTTAACTTTTCAATCTGCTCTATGAACAGTTATCTAAAATCTTACTTCATATTTTAGATAAACATCGTAGTCTCTGTCAGTTATCACACCCACTGTGGAACGAGTCACCATGGTTCCAGCGGTAATTCTGCCACCCAGCTCGTAGAGTCGATATTGAAAATCCACCTGACTGACTTCTTCAGCAACTTTAGAAACCGTATTTCCCAGGTTAACATCGTCAGGAAAAAGATCTGAATTATTGGTATTTAAGTCAGCATTCCTGAATTTTAATTGCCAACTTTGCCCATTCTGTAACTGGCCTAACACCGTAAATGTCAGAGTCTCTGCATCATTATCATAAGTCGATCCAATTGCTCGTCGATAATAACGATAACCGGATTGATAAGTACCATGCTCATAATAACAGTTTTGTGAAATATCTTCGTCCCCACCGCAACTCACCTGAGTATCAGTGTACTCCAGATTTAACAAAATACGCTGGGTCAACACATTAAAACGTGTTTCCGCCCCATACAATTTAGCTTTATCTGCTATTTTTCCACTTCCAGAGCTATCCTCTCCAATCATCTGGCCGTAAACCGCATAAGGTGTGCCCCATAAAGTATCAGACCAGCGGACGTCGACACCCGCTAATTGATTGCCCAGTTTGGAATGATTGCTTTCATCACAAGTTGAACTCGGCTTGCCATCAGCGCATGTTTCTTTACCCATCAAACCTTTTAAAAAATCTTTAATTGAACCAGGCTGACCTTCACCGCCCCACTGATAAGACCAGGATAAACCCAGCTCAATCCCTCTGAGAGGTCTGGCGGTAGCACGCGTACTAAACAGGTAGGGCTCGGAAACAACTCGTCCTTTTTCCATTCTGGCCATCTGAGCGGTGAACGTCCAGGGACCAACCCAGCTTAACCATGGTGTCTCAAACGCCTGAGAACCATTACGAGTCAGGCTAAGTGCAGGTAGTGGGCGAGCATTACTCGACATGATAAGGCTGGTATCTAGTCCGGGTCCCCACCATTTATCCACAGCACCAGCAGCCACAACCCAGTTGCCAGCCTTAAAGGCTAGATAACTACCGTCAGGCGTGGCTTTCTGCCCCTGATTAACCTTGCCATCAGGATCCACACTGGAACGATAATTCAGTTGTATTTTTGTTGAAATGTTATCACCCATATATTCATGAGAAAGTGCTACTTTATTTTTATCAAAATTATTGTCTCCAAAACTGGTAAATCGTTTGGCATCCGATGCGCCATAAACATCAATTCGCGCAGTATGACGTTTACCAACAGCAATTCGCATATGCCGTTTAACATTTAATAGCGCCATCTGCTGTCCAGAAGACAGGTTTTTCATGTCGGTCTGTTCAATATCGGGAGCAATGCTTGCCCACATTAGCGGATAAGTGGTTACAGGTGCGGAAATCACACCCGAATCAGCCAAGTACTGAATATCAGCTCTTAAAGCCAGATCATCAGTCTCTACCCAGGGGGCAGAGCATAGTGTTGTAGAAAAAGCGGTAACAGCCGCAATCAATAAAAATCGCATTAAATCATCTCTAAACAATGTAGACATTTTCGACATTCAGTGCCGAAAATTCATAAATTTCCCCAAAATAAGATTAAACCAGACTACGCTAACGTAATTTAGTTCCCTCATTACGGAACTAGTTATAATAATATCAACCAGTAATTGTACCAGCCCATAGTTCGAATAACACCCAATCATTTTTCGACAATTAACCATAAACCAGATTTGCTCTGCCTTTATAAAAGAAAATACGGTAGGATTGCTAAAATACTGTTAAATACTGATCGACTGACGAGACACCTGTTGATAAAACAACCTGTTATTCTATTTGTACCCGTTTCTTCTGCAGAAGGCGTTGGTGAGTACGCGCGCTCAATCATAATTGCTGATGAGTTGAAACAGATATGGCCTCAGGCAAACATTCACTTTATTCTGAATAAACAAGCCCCCTATAGTGAGTCCTGTCCCTATCAGACCCATTTAAGTGATTGCTCTGCGACTAAAAATACCCCTTTAGTAAAAAAGGTTATTGATCAGAGTAAACCAGATCTGGTGATTTTTGATTGTTCAGGTCGAGGAGAACAGTTTAAATACGCCAGACGATCAGGCGCGAAAGTTATCTTTATTTCTCAACACCGGAAAAAACGGGCTCGCGGTTTGAAGCTAAGTCGCTTGCTCAATACAGACCTTCACTGGGTCGTTCAGCCAGACTTTGCGATTAGTGAGCTAAGCGCTATTGAAAAACTCAAACTGAAAATATTCAAGCGCCCGGCCCCACGGAATATCGGCCCGGTTTTTTCACGAGTTTCCAGCCAGATTCAAAAAGATATCCTGCATCAATTAAAACTGACTGCTGAGCAGTTTTATCTCTTTAATGCCGGTTCTGGCGGACACTTTGTCAACAATAAACTGGCGGCTGATATTTTCTATCAGGCAGCGGTACAATTTCAGAACAACACTCAGCTTCCCTGCCTGATGGTTTTTGGCGCCAACTATCCAGAACCGCTTCCCGATAGCACCAGTAATGATAAAATCATTTGTATCAGTTCACTCACGAACGAGCAATTCATTGCCCTGCTCGACGCAGCTAAAGGTCGTGTTATCAGTGCCGGCGATACCATTTTGCAAACCATACAGATGAAAAAACCCAGTGTCGCCGCAGCGGTTTCAAAAGATCAACCCGCTCGTCTGGAAACCTGTGACAAACTGGGTGTTGTTATCAGTGCAAAAACCAATGTACAGGATCTGTTACGCAAAGCCGAACAGCTATCAGACAGTCAATGTTATCAATCTCTGGAAAATAACATGAATCAATTGCAAGCCACACCAGCATTAGATATTGTCATTGCTGATATTAAACAATTACTGAAAGACTTACTTCAATCATGAAAAAAATTGCTATTGTTATCGACTCGCTCACTGGCGGTGGTGCCGAAAAAGTCATGCTGACTTTAAGCCAGGCATTAATCGAGCTGGGACACTCAGTCACGTTACTTTCATTACACGCTCACTGCGCTTATGAAATACCTGAAGGTATCGACTACCATCACCTGTTTGAAGGAAAAATATCAAAAGTTGACCGTTTTTTTCACCTAAAAAGCAGCGTCAAAAAACTGGAAAACTGGTTTACCACCTACCAGCAGCAACACGGTCAATTCGACCTGATTTTATCTAACCTGGACAAAAGTAATAACCTGCTCGCCGAAAGCCAGCTGAATAAACTATTTTTTGTGATTCACAACTCTGTTGAAGAAGAGCTCTCCAGACAAAAAAAACTGGGTCCCTTAGCCTACTGGTACCTGAAAAAATCAAAAGCTCGTCTTAGTAACAAAAGCCTTGTCACGGTTTCGAAAGGCATTGAAGAAGAGATCGTTAATAACAATCGTATTACCCCTCGCTCCATAACGACCATCTACAACCCGTTCGACTTCAATGATATAAAAGAGCGTGCTGAC
This sequence comes from Kangiellaceae bacterium, assembly GCA_016743995.1. Taxonomy (GTDB): domain Bacteria; phylum Pseudomonadota; class Gammaproteobacteria; order Enterobacterales; family Kangiellaceae; genus Aliikangiella. Next base: position 34,269 of record JADGFG010000010.1, read on the forward strand.
CAGCAAAACTCAGATATTCCCACTGAGCCCTATGTTATCCATGTAGGTCGACTCGCCAGACAGAAGCGTCACGATGTACTGTTTGAAGCTTTTAAAAATGTTGATAAGAAATATAAGCTGGTCCTGCTCTGTAATAAAACCAGCAAGGCAATAAAGCTCGCAAAAAAATACGGAATAGAAGACAGGCTGATTTTGCCCGGTTTTCAAACCAATCCTTACAACTGGATCAAGAATGCAAAAGCCCTTGTGCTCAGTTCCGACTTTGAAGGTTTACCGACGGTATTAATTGAATCTCTCGCCTGTAACACGCTTTGTGTCAGTACAGCCTGCCCCCATGGACCTGATGAAATATTAACCGGTAAACTCAGTGACTTTCTGGTGCCTCGCCGCTCACCTGAGGCTCTTTCCAATGCACTGAACAAAGCCTTGAAGAGTGAACTGAAACCCACTGATGCCGAAATCTTAACAAAAATTGATGCCACGACCATCGCACGAGAATATTTGACGTTAGCGCAACCGTGACAGTAGCGAAATAAACGCTAAGCCTGAATATCATTAACCAGCTACACAAAAAACAAACTGATCAGCCAACCACTCAAGAATGGCGCTATTAGCGCCAATCATAGACGACCAACTTACCCATTCAGAACCCATTTTCTCGAAGCACAGAGATTAGTGTATAGTTTTATTAACAAATTATAATAATTAGCGACTAATTCCGACAGTTTAGTGAACCCGTTAAGCTAACATTCAGTTTTATCTGTTTAAACTGCTCCTCGTGCATGACAACACAGACATCAATAAATATTTTAAACTTACACAACCAGAAGGAAATTAATATGAAAAAGTTACTCTTATCTAGTGCTATTCTGTCAGTTCTATCATTAAACGTTGCAGCCGAAACGCCTTCATTTAACTATGCCAAACTGGGTTATACTGATAGTTCCGATTACGATATGTCCAGCGGACTGGAGCTCAAAGGTAACTTTGAACTCAGTGATAACCTCTACCTGAATGGAGAATTTACAACTTATGACTCAATGGACGGAATTTACAAATTTACTCAGGATTTTTACACTGTAGGGTTGGGCTTTAAAACAGAAATATCCAGAGATACTGCTTTTTTTACTCACCTGGATTACGCCAGTTTAAAAAGTAAGTTTAAACAGTCAGCCTTCGGTGGCCACTCGACAACACTTGATGGCATTCTACTGGGTGCAGGTATCAGAAGTAATGTTGCTAAAAACCTGGAGTTATCTGCCGCAGTTAATTATCTGGACCTGGAAAAAATCAAGGATAAAACCAGAGGCGAATTTACTGCAACTTATCACTTTACTGATGCATTTTCCGGTTATGCCAGTATAGAAACTGACTTTGATGACAGTGATTATGCTGCTGGTATTCAGTTTTCGTTCTAAATGAAAGCTATCAAAACTGAAGAAAATTAAAAAAGCCTGATATTAATCAGGCTTTTTTAATTCATCATTTTAGAAAAAAGGCTCGTTAAATATCACACCGTATTCTTCAACCTGCGACATTCCCCTCCTTCAGCTTGTCTATACAATTAAACTATACTCTCTGCTGAATTCATTTATAAAATATATAACCTTTGGTTATTGGCGTTTGTCAGACAGATCTGAAATTATTACTCATATGAAAGCAAATATTTTTATCACAATCGCTTATGCCATTGGCATTCATCACCATCATCATTTGAGATGACGGTGCTTTTAGCTATGTGAGCAAAAATTAAATCACAAAATTCAAAGCCCCGTTTACCCAAAGTGAACGGGGCTTTTTTAATGCCTTATAATCAATAAAGTTAGACTGAAGAGAGCGTACCATGACACTAAAACTTGTATTACCCAAAGGCCGGATCAATACCAAAGTACTCAAATTACTATCAGATTGCGGAATTGATTTAATTGGCAACGAAAGAAATTATCGCCCCAAAGTTTATGGGTTTGATCTGGAAGTCAAGCTGTTGAAAAGTCAGAATATTCCTTCTATGGTTGAACTGGGCCAACATGATATCGGTTTTGCCGGACTGGACTGGATTCAGGAACGTCGTTGCGATGTAAAAATTCTAAAAAACCTGGGTTATGACCCGGTTAAAATTGTAGCCTGTATCCCAGAAGACTGGGACTGGCAGGCAATGCAAAAACGTAAACTCATTGTTGCTTCAGAGTATAAAAATGTCAGTACTGACTACCTCGACAAACTGGGTGTAGATTATCAGTTAATCCGCTCTTATGGTGCAACAGAAGTTTTCCCTCCTGAAGATGCAGATATGATTATCGATAACACTTCTACCGGCACAACAATTGTTGCCAACCGACTAAAAATTGTCGACACCGTCATGCAGAGTTCCACACAATTTATTGCGAATAAAGCAACAATGGAAGACCCGGAAAAACGCGAACAGATTGAAGACTTACTGACTTTAATGCAAGCCGTCATTAATGGTAGAGAGCGAGTATTACTGGAAATGAACAGTTCTAACGACAAAATTAATGACATTGTTGAACTGTTACCCTGTATGCGTTATCCAACCGTTTCAAGACTTTATCAGGACAAAGGTTTTGCCGTCAAAGCTGCGGTACTGAAAACTGAAATCAGAAGTCTTATTCCAAAATTAATTGCTGCAGGTGCTACCGATATTCTGGAAACACCCGTTCGAAAAGCACTTTAACGGAACCGAAAAACGATGCCTTCAATTCTCAAACTGGACTTTAATGAGCGTAGCGACAAAGTAACGCCATTATTAAAAAAGTATTCATACGACGAAACGCTCTGGCAATACCCGGACAGACAGCCCCTGGAACAAAAACTGGCTGAGCTTAATCAGGTGTCTGCTTCACAGGTACTCTGTACCAATGGGGGCGATGAGGCAATCATGATATTAATGCGTCTGATTAAAGAGACGTCACAAGTCATATTACCACTACCCGCATTCTCTCAATATAACTGGGGCGTAAAAAGCTGGCAACTCGATGCTCAGTTAATAACAGCCAACTCGGACCTTTCAATCGATCTGGAGGCGACAATTAATGCGATTAGAAATACGCCCGGTTGCTATACCATTATTACCCGACCCAATAATCCAACAGGGGAATCCATCCCACTAAAATCTCTGTTAAATTTAATTGAAACGGCCAGTCAGAACAAAAGTTTTGTATTTCTTGACGAAGCTTACATTGAATTTAGTGAAGAAAAAGCGATTGCCAGTTCACTACTGAATCAATTTGATAATCTGGTTATATTAAGAACCTTGTCCAAAGCTTACGGGCTGGCTGGCATTCGACTTGGTTACCTGTTAGGAAACGAAAGTCTGATTAAACAGTTCAAAGAACGTTGTGCGCCTTTTAATATCCCGCAACCCAGCCTGGCGATAGCCATGCAGGCTTTAACTGATGATAACCGAGATGAAGTTGTCGATTACTGCCAGCAAATAGTGGCTAACCGAAATCAACTCATTAACTGGTTAGCGACTATTAATATATCGGTACTACCCAGTCAGGCAAACTTCATCATGCTGCAACTACCAAAACAACAAGCACAGGCGGTTCATTCTTTTCTGGCCAGAAATAATGTACTGGTGCGCGATTTCAGTACAGGAGAATTAGCGAATTGTTTACGCATTACTATTCCTGCTAACAACGACAGATTAATTCGTTTATTACAACAGGCATTGGCCCCTGATCTGATTTGTCTGGATATGGACGGCGTATTAATTGATACCAGTGGAAGTTACGATGAAACCATTAAAGCTACTGTCAGACAATTATCAGGCAAAACAGTCACACAGTCAGATATCCACCAATTAAAGGATACCGGCGGATTTAATAATGACTGGGTGGTATCACAACAATTACTGGAAAATTGCGGTGTAACGGTCAGCTTTGATAAAGTAGTCGCCCAGTTTCAACAATTATATCTTGGTGAAAATAATGATGGCTTTGTCGCAAACGAGACCCCGATCATTTCTCCTTCACTGATTTCAAGCATAAAAAAATCAACAGAAACACAATTTGCCATTGTCACCGGTCGGCCCCGAAACGAAGCTGTAGCCGGACGAGATTTTCTCACGCTCAATGCATTAGCGGTTATTAGCCTTGATGATGTTGAGCAGGCCAAACCCTCTCCAGAAGGGATTAACAAACTACAATCCAGCCATTCAGAACTAAGCTGGATGTGCGGCGATAACCCCGACGATATGCAAGCAGCCGTTGCTTCAAATTCACTAGCAATTGGCATTGGAGACAGGAACAGTCAGGCGCTCTATGAAGCAGGGGCCGATATTGTTCTGGCTGACATCAACCAGCTGGAAGACTGGCTAAAACCAATCATCAGTCAATCACTGTAAAACTGGAAGCATAATATGACAATCAAGATAATCAGAAACACCAGAGAAACCAGTATTGAGTTGTCACTTGATATTAAAGGGCAACAAACGATTAATATTAATACTGGCATTGGTTTTTTTGATCACATGCTGGAGCAGATTGCTTCTCATGCTCGCTGGGATCTCGATATAAAAGTCAATGGCGATTTAGGCGTTGACGATCATCATACAGTTGAAGATATCGCTATTTGCCTGGGCGATGCACTACAGCAAAGTTGGCGAAAACTGGATTCCATGCAACGCTATGGACAAAGATTATTACCAATGGATGAAGCGCTAATTCTCTGCGCCGTAGACTTGTCCGGGCGTGGTATTTATGTGGGCGATCTACCTTTTAGCAGAGAAAACATCGGCAACATGAGTACAGAAATGTTTGAACATTTTTTTAATACATTAGCGGCCAGCGCAGCTATCACGTTACATATTAACCCCATGTACTTCAAAAACAATCACCACCTGGTTGAAGGGTGTTTTAAAGCAACCGCCTATGCATTAAAAGAAGCATTGTCTCCAACCACCGGAGAGAATACAACCAAGGGCGTTTTATAGCATTCGCCCGCGAAACTGAAGTCTTTAGCAGAGCCAATAGAATTACAATGAAAAAAATACTGATCATTGATACCAGAGCCGGAAACTTATTCAGTCTTAAAGCAGCAATTGACAGACTGGGATTCAATACCACAATACGTAGTACGCCAGACCACGAAAAATTCGATGGTATTGTCATTCCAGGCCAGGGTCGATTTGGCACGGTACTCAATAACATTCGTGCTGATGGCTGGGAAGACTATTTAAACCTGGCTTACCAACAATCTATTCCAATGCTTGGCATTTGTGTTGGTATGCAGATATTTTTTGAACACAGCGACGAAGATAAAGAGAGCACTGGTTTTTGCTGGATGAAAGGAAAAGCTGAAGCATTAAATTTTCCTAAAAAACCCATGGTTGGCTGGGCTCCGTTAACAAGTGAGCAATGGCCTTCCTCTCCCGTTTATTTTGTTAACAGTTACGCTATCAGGAAAAGTGAACATAGCATTGCGACAACCACTTACGGTGAAACCTTTTGTGCTGCGGTCAAATCAGGCAGTTTTACCGGGGTACAATTCCACCCTGAAAAGTCGAGCAAAGCGGGCAGCTCAATTATTCAGCAGGCATTATCAGGCTTGGAGAATTAATCAATGAATAACATTAAACAGGAAACCACCATATCAGAAAGCACAGATAAACATTTAACCAGTCAGTTAATGCCAAGAGTTATTGTTTGTCTGGATGTCGATAAAGGCCGGGTCGTTAAAGGTACTAATTTTAAACAACTCAGAGATATGGGTGACCCGGTCGAGCTGGCACTGGACTATGAGGCACAAGGAGCCGATGAGCTGGTGTTTCTTGATATTTCTGCCAGTAATGAAAATAGACCAACTGCACTCAAGCTGGTCACTGATATTGCCACTCATTTATCTATTCCATTTACAGTGGGTGGTGGCTTAAAAAAACTGGATGACGTAAAAGCCTTTTTAGATGCGGGTGCCGATAAGGTTGCATTAAACACCACTGCCGTTTTACAACCAGATATCATCAATCAAACTGCACTTGCTTATGGTAGCCAATGTGTCGTTGTTGCAATTGACGTTAACAAACAAAAAGAGCAGCTCGGTTTATACATTAACGGTGGTCGAAAACTGGTTGATAAAAATTTCTTTGAGTGGACGGATGAAGTTGCCGATAGAGGCGCTGGTGAAATATTATTAACGGCTATGCATAAAGATGGCACCGGCAGCGGTTTTGATACGGCACTCACCAGGCAAGTGAGTGAACAGATTTCCATTCAGGTGATTGCTTCTGGCGGCGCAAAAAACGAAGAACATTTTTTACAGGCTTTTCAACAAAAAGCCGATGCCTGTCTGGCGGCTGGTATGTTTCATTCCGGAGAATATAGTGTTATTCAGGTAAAAGAGTACCTGAAAGCTCAAGGCTTAAATATCCGTCTGAGCTAAAGCTCAATTTGAAGCGGTAAACCAGAGCGGTCAGACAAACCATAAAAGTTCAATGGGTTGAAGCCCAGATTAATACAGGAAAGATAATGTTAATACCATCAATTGATTTAATGAATGGCAAAGCGGTACAGCTTAAACAGGGCAAAGAAAAAGTTCTGGAAAGAGAGGACGTTTTTGATTTGCTCGAAGAGTTTTCCCTTTATGGCGAAGTCGCCATTATCGACCTCGATGCTGCTCTTGGCCAGGGTGACAATAAAGAACTCATTAAAAAGATGCTCAGGAAAAAGCCTTGTCGAGTCGGCGGTGGAATTCGTGATTTAGATACCGCAAAAGAATATATTAAGGCCGGTGCCAGTAAAATAATTATTGGTACGCAATGTCGTAGCGACTGGGTAAAAAAGCTTTCACGAGAAACGCTCATTTTTGCTATCGATGCCAAAGGTGATTACTGGTCTACTCAGGGTTGGCAAACGACCGAAGGAGAAAAAGTACTCGACTTAATTCCGGAACTTTCTCAAAACTGTAGCGAATTTTTGTACACTCAGGTTGAAAAAGAAGGGTTACTGCAAGGCATAGACAAACCAAGAATAGAACAGGTTATCAAGGCTTCAAGCGTTCCCGTGACAATCGCAGGCGGAATTACAGAGCTATCCGATATCGACTGGTTTACAGCGCTTGGCGCCAATGGTCAGATAGGCATGTCAATTTATACCGGTAAGCTGGATTTAGTCGAATGCTTTTTAACCCAGGTCGATTTCGATAAAGCAGAGCTATTGCCGACCATCGTACAAGATGCAGATACCGATAAAGTGCTTATGCTTGCCTATTCGAACAAAGAGTCACTTTCTCAGGCATTGGCGGCCAGGAAAGGTATTTACTGGAGCCGCAGTCGCAATCAGCTCTGGCAAAAAGGACTCACTAGTGGCAATCAGCAGCAACTGGTTCAGGCCGATATCGACTGTGATGGTGATACCATTTTATTCCGTGTTAAGCAGGTTAATCATGCTTGTCACTTTGAACGTTATAGTTGCTTTGCTTCGCAAAAACGTCCATTTAACCTCAATACACTGACGGACTTACTAGCACGACGAAAAACAGAACTACCTGAAAACTCTTTTTCTACACTATTGTTTCAATCGGCTGAATTCAGAGCAGAAAAAATTCTGGAAGAGGCCAACGAACTCATCGAAGCCGAAAAGTTTGACGATGTTCGCTGGGAGGCTGCCGATCTGATATTTTTTGCTCTGGTCGATGCACTCGCCAAAGGAGTTAATATCGATGATATCAACGATGAACTCAGGAGCCGATTTAATGATAATTAACGTCGACAAATGGCAACGTCCGTCGCTGGATGCAAACGCTCAGATTGAGACAAAAGTTGCGACTATGCTCTCACAAATCCGAACCCAGGGTGATTCAGCTATCGAGAAATTTTCACTCGAATTTGACCAGACCGTACCAGAGGTTATCCCTTTAAAACCTTTTGATGAATACCAGCTTGACTCAAAACTGGCTGAGTCTATTCAATTTGCGGCCAGCAGAATTGAGCAGTTTGCAAAGTTTCAGAAAGAGGGAATCAATAGCAAAAGTTTTTCTGACGAGTATGGAGCATTTGGCCAGGTTGTTTCTCCCATTGAACGGATTGGCGCTTACATTCCCGGTGGACGTTACCCATTGATATCAACGGCATTAATGACACTGATCCCGGCAAAAATCGCAGGATGCTCCATCAGAATAGCCTGCTCACCTTCCACTAACCCGGCATTACTGGCGGCAGCATCACTGGCTGGCGCAACACAGTTTATTCAGGTCGGTGGAGTCCAGGCCATAGGCGCTTTAGCTTATGGCTATAACCAACAGTCCGCAGTCGATTTAATTGCAGGGCCCGGCAATGCCTGGGTAAACGAAGCAAAAAAACAGGTTCAGAGTCTGGTTAAAATTGATGGCCTGGCGGGGCCCAGTGAACTACTCGCTTTGTGTGACAAACATCAACCAGTCAACTGGTTAGCACTGGATGCGCTTGCTCAGGCAGAACATGATCCGCTCGCCTGCTCTTTAATTGCAAGCGACAGCGCTGAGTGGCTAGAGTCCTTACTCAACTATCTTAAAAGCAACAGCCAGTTTAAGCCGCTGATAGACAATCAACAAATACAACTCATCTACGCTGAAAGCAAAGAACAACTTATTCAATTTAGTGAAAGCTATGCCGCCGAACATTTAATGTTGTGTCACGCAAAAATCAGTGCCGAAGAGTTAACCAACTATGGATCTTTATTCATTGGTGCCGACAGCGCAGTAGCGCTGGGAGATTATATCAGCGGTCCTAACCATACTTTACCAACATCAGGCTACGCCAGACAAACCGGTGGGCTCAGTGTTAATACCTTTTTGAGAATTCTGACAGTCCAGCAGGTCAATCAGGACGGCCGTGTATTACTGGCTAATAAAGCAATGCCAATTGCTGATGCTGAAGGGCTGACATTTCATTATGACAGTTTAAAAGCCAGAACCTGATTTAAAGTCATGATTTCAAAACCTGTTTTCAAAACCTGTTTTCAAAACATAAGTCATCTACCAATACCGGGTGTCAGGTTAATCAATTCGAATGACCTGAGCCCTGGTGTTCACATAGTCCGGCATTACCTGGCCTATCGTTGCCCCGATATAAGTTGGGTCAGCAGAAACAATTTTTCCTTTTCGCTCAATGCCTGTTGAAACATGTCCAGGATAATTTAATACCACAACCGACTCATTTAATATCTGCCTGACTAACCAGGCAAATAAAACAGCGCGGTCTTCACAATCAGAAGCCTGATAATGCAATGTTTCTTCCAGCATCAGATAGTTTTCTTCTCCAAATTGCTTTGCATCAACAGCGTAAGGAAAGGCCTGATGAATAACAGCCAGTAAATGATTCACCTTTTCATCTCGCTCCCCCTGAATTTGTGAAGTCAGCTGCAGCAATCCTTTCTGAGTTCTATCATCCACTGGCGCATTGAAATAATAACTTAAATCCAGTTGTGGATAAGTAGAAAAGTATCTGACCCTTTCATAATCATAAGGAATGGTTAACCGATAAATTTTATCTGCGATTCGATATTCGATTTTTCGCTGTCTGATTAATGGCTGAGTAGAAATGCTTTTTTTAAAACTGAGTTCCATAGGCTTTCCCTGATGATTGTAATTCCCCTGATAGCTGGTTATTTTTCCTTTTAATTTATCTGAAAGTTGATAATAGCGCTCACCGTCAAATTGATAAAATGAACGACTATAGATACGTTGTTTTGCGGTAAACAACAAAACAGCCGCCCCATTATTCAACGCAATACGAACCTGATAACCTGATTTATTCATCAAAAACCAGCTCAGCGCTCGCGCATGGTTGAGTGACGGACTCACTTGTAAACTGTACTGGCTGATTAATTGCCAGAATGCCCAATCAGATAAAATAAGCGACTTTTTATAATGACTTAATCTTTGCAAAGTCAGCTGATACTTAGTCACTGCACTTTGTTTCCAGAACCGGATTAAACCACGTTGATTATTCAGCCGGTGATCTGGCCACGTCATCACAGGAAACTGAAGTTTATTGCCATAAAACAGAAAATTCAGATTTTGTTCTGTGCCTGAGATATTCTCTGGTCTGGTGTTGACCGATAGCGCCTGTTTTTTTTCTGCTTCTACCTGTTGAGACTGAATGCCCTTTAAAGCACGTTTTTTATTGACTGATTTAATTTCATCAGGATATTCTGGTTTGGGTTTGCCATCACGAACCAGAGGCTTTTTCTGCTCAAATGCCTGCCAGTTTATTTCCAGCATTGCAATAAATTCTCTGTCTTGTTTTTCGAGGAAACCATCAAAATTTTTTTGTTGCTTTTCTACAAAACGATCAAAGTCTGCCTGAAAATCTGCGCTCTTTTCTCTAGCTGAATCCTGTGCCAGACACGTCCACGACATCAATAACAATATCCAGACAAATCGCTTCAGCCCAAAATTTTTTTTATACTTAGTCAATTGCTGCTTATACATCGTTTTCTATTTTAGATACTCTTTTTTAATTTCACTGATTAACTGAGATGGACAATTTTCAGTTTGTCACACTGAAAATTGAACTTCTTCCGCCGACAGACTACTATCAGATCTACTTTCTGCTCTATGCTCTATGCTCTATGCTCTATGCTCTATGCTCTATGCTCAGGCGAGCTTACACCTGTCT
>JADGFG010000227.1 GCA_016743995.1 Kangiellaceae bacterium
CAGTCTCTAGCCTGTACATACTCTTTGCTCCCCCGTAGGTGCTCTATATACTCCCTCCCAGTAAGCTTTTGAACTAATTCGTTGCTCCAGAAGTTATTAGTCGCGGCCGTGTAATCTTCATAACCCCCACCAGAACTAAAGATCCTGTTTCCATCAACCCACCCTTTGTGTAGAACGTCTATTTCGGACTGTGAATGTCCAGCTAATTCCAGGTTCGACCGAAGTAGATAACCCCAATTTTCAAACCCATCCGTTCCACTAATTGAGATCCAAAACTTAACGCCTGGCTCCTGCTTAATGGCAAGTGGTGCAATCCATCCCGCACGGCTAGTCCCCCATAAACCAATCTGCTCCGAACCCGCTTCCTTTTTCTTCCTTAATGCGTAAATGGCGGAAACAACTTCGTCAGCACTACTTTCAACGGGCTGATTTATATCAAACTCTCCCTCGCTTTTCCCACAGCCAGGCTTATCCCAAACGAAAACTGAAATTCCCTGTGAAGTTAACCTGGATCGTAGCCCCTGATACCAATTACCGCTGACAACATTGGTGCGCCCATAGCCGTGAATAATAATAACAATTGAGCTGGCTTCAATATCGGTTGGTCGACTAATTAATCCGCTAAGGCTTTTCCCTTCGACGCTAAACTTGAACTCATCAGTTGAAAATCCTTCAGAAGAATCAGCGTCGAATGAAATAAGCATGAGGGTTAGTAGAAGAAAACAAAAAATATCTACTGGAGGAATCAAAATTACACTTTTCTTATACATTGTCTATCAACCTTGCTAAATATTTATTTTTTCTAAGGAAGTTTATTTTCATAAGGCTTAACGCCCTGTTAACAGGCAAAAAATAGTTGGTTAAAATTAGCGACGAAGGAGCAAAACCAACTGTTTTTTGTCCTTGTTTAACAGCTTGTTATAAAACTGGCTTACATAAACCATACGCATAATCATCTCTGTATTGATTATTAATTAAGGTGTTTTGTTTTAAACAGCTCTCTCGAAAAAAGTCTTCTTTTTCTAGCAAGTTAATTGAGCCAGAATTATTTACAGAACAAAAAGCAACTAGTTTATTTAGCATTAATGTATCGAATGCATACTGCTTGATAAGTTTAAGCGCTTTACTACCGACACCTTTACCCTGAGTACTAGCCTTAATCATAAAGCCTACTTCAGCAATTTTAGCTTCATGATTGACAATTCTAAGAGATATGTACCCCAACTTTTCACCATTTATGATTTCAGTGATACTAAAAGAGCGCCATTTATCACTCTCAAATTTCCATGGTGGCAATCTGTCTTCAAAAGAAAATTTAGCCTCATCACAAGTCAAAGGATCATAAACATGTTCCATCAGCTGTGGGCAAGTAATAATTTCTAGAAAAAACTCAAAATCAGAATCTTTAAATGGTAAAAGTTCGATTCTTTCATCTGCAAGTTGCATGACACCTCCTTAGGGTTTATCACCGTTTATTGTTCGCAATAAACGCCATGAAAATTCGCGAAAGTGCGCTGCAAAAATAATTATTTAGTTGATTAATAAGGTTACAGACTTTTTCACATTTCTAAAAGCGTTATTAATTACAGTTATTGTGGATAATAACATCTTATAAATCAATGAGTTAAAAATAACCATGCGTCATAATTTAAAAAGCTTGAATTTAGACTACTAATGTAAGTAGTTTAAATCAGGTTTCAAGAAACCAATGAGTAGACTGGTCAGTCTTTGTTTCACCAGTTATCTCAATTTTCGAATTACTGATTGATTAGCAACCTTCTCAACTAATTCTAAACTCCCAACCCCTGTCTTGTTATACCTACCAGTAATGCTCAAAATCAATCTCATCAGATTAAAATTAACTTTAAATCATAAACCAGCAAAAGCCTGTTCAAGATTTACCCGCGCTACAGCTTCATATTTATCGTAAAAATAGTCCGTATGATAAATGCGACTCATATCCAAAAACATTCCCAGTATCTCTTTTCGCTTTTTCCTATAAACAAACCAAGGCACAAACCGATACTCTTTTCTAACATTCTTTTCAAAATCGCCATAAACTGAAGCAGGAGTGCCCAGTATAGATAGATCGATATCAACAATGAGCTTCTCATCCTGTTCTTTAGCCTTACCATTATGAAGTGTTGCCATAATAAGATTAAAGACCCTGTCAACTCCACAGGCATTATAACCGTCAGTAATTAAAAAATTCTTTGCCCAGACTGCGCTATCGTATTCATTGCTCGATGAAAAAGGCTTATAAATGGCATCATGAAACCATATCGCTAATTCCAGCTCATCAGGATATCCAGACAAGTCACGCACCTTATCAAAGTGCTTCAACATCGCCTCAATATGTTTTACATTATGATAATGCCGGTGATTTTCAGAGTACGCCAGGACTAAAGCGTTAAAACATTCGTTAGAAAGTGGCAGTCCTAATGAAGCAGTTAATTTGTTCCACCTATCTAGATTCATCATTAAGTTCTTGGTGCATCATCTTTTCTCATACCTATAGCTTGTAGCACATTTTTTCCTGCTAAAACTAAATACAACCAGGCTTTCCTCCACCGGTTGCCTAACAAAATAATGTGAATATGCCACCCCTTCTCTCTCCTTGCACTATAACCACTGTATAACAAAGTATAAGCTTCAGGATCTCCAACAGCATCTTTAGATAATGTTTTTGCATACTCAATACCTAAAGTAACCATTTCCGTAACCTCAGCCAGACACGGCTCACCTTGAGACTTTGGGAATGCTAACAGGTAATAACCCGGTATTAAATTTCTTCTTATTCTCAAGAAACGACACGCCTTGCCCGATGATAAAACTATCTGTTTTTCATCTTCTTTGCTATTGGCCATATTCAACTCCAACGACTTATTTGATGTTCATAGAGTAAAAATCCAGGACAGCCACAATTCTACTCTGTCAGACGACAGCTTGTATGACCTGTTTTAAGTCCTTGTTTATTTTCTTGTCAGGCATTGGTAAGCCGCATAAGTTTAATTCCACCTACATCACTTGAAAAACCTAAACTTGAATAAAACGCTTCCATTTCAGGTAAGCAATATAACTCAAAGTGTTTTACCTTTTGTAATTTCTTATGACCTTTAATCAAAGCCATAAGCTTTTTCCCCAAACCATTACCACGATGAGCTTTGCTAACAATGACATCAAAGATAATTGCTTTATATATGAAATCACTAATCACTCGAGTAAAACCAATTAAGTGATCATCGTCATCTAGAATACCAATACAAACTTGAGAACCTTGAACGCAATTTACCGTATCTTCGAATGTACGCTCTTTGCCCCACCAGACTTCTTTGTACAATTGATGGACTTGCTTCATTTGATTAGCAGAAAAACTAGAAATTATCGTCATACCTGGATAGATGCCTGACGCCGCATTAAGCGGTGAGTAATAGTTTGCTAAAATGTGGAACAAAGTGGAACCGAGCAAACTGTTACGAATCCGACTTCAATACCTTGTTAGTATATTTTGTGATGTGCTTATTAGTTAGCACACCCACACTCATTATCCATTTATTCAAATGCTTCTGTAGCTTGCAACCTTTTTTGTCCTGCAGCAACTGCCATTACTTTAGCAAGTACGGCATCAATTTCATCAGTTGATACGTTATTGGACTTACATGATTTAATGTAAAAAGATGTGCATGGCTTACAGTTCATTGCCATCGCAGCAGAAAGGCCAACTAATGCCTCCGTTTTTAAATCTAATACCTCACCTTTACAAGTAGACTCATAAAAATCAGAATATAGTTTTTGTTGCTTCTTAGATAGTTTCATAGGTAAACCAGATTTTTCATCCTGAATGCTAGCAGTTTATTGAGCGTAGTAAACGCCATAAAAATTCTCGAAAGTACACTTCAAGAATAATTATCTAATTTATTAATAAGATTACAGGCTTTTCCACATTAATCAAAGCGTTATTAATTCAAAAAAGCCAAGGCTAGCCGGGAATTGCTCTGATTTTATTCATCGGTATAAACATTCTCATTTTGCCGTTTACTCTTTGTAATTCTTCAAATTCAAATTGACGATAAAATGATTCTGCATCTTCATCTAAACAATCTACGGTCACGGCATAACCACCAATCTTATCGCTAACTGCTTGAGCCAGTTTCAAGGCTTTTATTAAGGTGATTTGTCCTAGTCCTTGACCTTTGCAATTTCGGTCAACAGCTAGCTGGCCGATCAATATTGTTGGTATTGGGTATCGAGGCAATTTCTTAGCAATGGTATCAGGCAGTGATTCACGCTCTATATAATTAGGGCAAAGAGAGTAAAATGCGCATATTGGTAGTTTTCCGTTTTCCAAAGGATCTTTACCTGGTAATACATGCGTTCTGCTTACTCCAGCTAAAGCGTGTTTAGCTGCTTTTGTCTGGATGAAGTTATTTAATTCTTCCTTTTCACAATCAAAAGACTTTCTCTCGTGAAGCTTTTTATCTAGCTCTACGAACTCTTTAGTCCAACTCACTAAAACCCTTGTTCTTTAGCTTGTTTAGCCGCAGCTAACAACTTGTCGTTTGGCTTTGATGAAGCCTCACAAGATTCAACGAACATATCAAAGACATTGTTTTTTAATGTCATAGTGTCGTATTTCTCAATGACTTTCTCAGAATCTTGATCTGCTAGATGAGTTAAATAGTCTTTGAGTGTACTGAAGCCTGCTAGTGCTTTTGCTCTCTCCCAATTTGCTCGCCGAGTACTATCGATTCGCATTTCGTATCTATCTAAATCAGTAGAAGTACGCTTCTTCTGAGGCTTAGTTCCACGTACAGGAGTTCTTGTAGGTGTCTTCGCCGTATTTGCAAATTTGCCGTTTGCTGAATTTCGAGCACTAGAACTATGGTCTACTCGTTTACCAGGTTTTTGTTTAAGATTTTGCTCTGCCATAACTGACCTCTTTTTCTTACGGACCAAAGCCGTACAACACATAATAACTGAAAAGTGGCATTTTTTCAATCTGTACGGAACAGTTCCGTATCGTTTTGGTTTCCATTTAGTTGCAAGCACCTACTTATGTGAGTAGTGTTATTTGTATAATATCACTTAAATGCAACATCATTACAAGCTGGGACAGCTATAATCCGCTGTATCAGACGACAGTTTGCATGGCCAGTTTTGATAAACTTCAGGCATATTTAGTGAATACACAATGAGTAGACTGTCAAACCTTTGTAAACATGTCTATGTTACACTTGGAGCTATACTCTGGAAAAGTCCAAAGGCCGACTAACAAATAGAACCAGCTTACCATATAAACGTCGATCCGATCTGATTGATCCAACCCCTGCTTTAGACAAGGCGAAATAAAATGACACCTAAACTCCCTCTGATAATTTGCTCATTCTTGATGCTACTCAGTACTTTTTCGTGCTCAAAAGAACAAAGTAATGTTAGCCAATCAAAAATTTCAACCAGCAACCCTGTTCAAAATTCAGATCATTTTTCACCGTTCAGCAAGGTTCTCATTCGTCATCCTGACTTTGCGCAAATTAGCAAAAAGGTTGATTTTGATGGTGATGGTACTCCGGACCAAATCATCTTTTCCCGCCTGCGTGATGGAGTGAAAATTGTTGCCGGCACATTCGATCTAATCCAGCCTTGGCCGTCGTTTGAAAAAACATCTGCTACGGAAGGTTCCAATACCGCTATCGCAATTGTTCATGGCAAAGACCAGTCTGCTTATCTTATAAGAGACAAAAATCCGATTTCCATTTTAGATACTCAGGCAGCAACAGAAAGCAGTATTATTCTAAAAAAAGAACTTTCGAAATCAGGTGAACCAGCGTTGGTTAAACTAGCAGCAGGAGATGTAATTATGATTCCCACCGAAGCGGGGATTGATTCTTATTTATACTGGAATGGAAAAACCTACGTCATTTACGAATCACTGGAAATGCCCTGAGCAAAGCTGTTTTAAATAAAATAGATAAGCCCAACGACTAAATATGATCAAGTATAAGTTGGAGTTCGATATTATCTTACAATAGATATTTAAACTTCAGGTTTATTTAGTGAATACGCAATGAGTAGACTGTCCAGTCTTTATTATCCTTTCTAATAAACTTAATCAGCTGCCAGAAAGATGCGCACATAATCAATGCGATTTTACCTGAATAATAAATTGTTGCCAGAAAATTTAATCAGAAAATATTCATTGAGACCGAAAATCACAAGCATACTGGTGATTCTCAGTTAGTGGCTTCAGTGTCTTTTGAATACCAGAGGGCATGTTGAAAATGATTGTAGTGGATTCTATCGCTCAACGCACCGTTGACTTTTTGCTAAAGTAAAAAAGGCACAGTAAATCCAATAATTCCATTTATTCCACCTTTAAACCGACATTGATCAGACCATTTTCAATAAATTTTCATTTAAGGGGATCGCCAAGTAAATGAATTTCTAATAGAATAGCTCCAAAATAAAAACGAGAGTTA